>JAIRSS010000004.1 GCA_031255315.1 Spirochaetaceae bacterium | reverse complement strand
TGTTCTCAAAGAAGGGTGTACCCAGCGCGGGCTGCCGCACGATTTCCCCCGGTGGAATATCGTGTATTATTATTTCCAGAAGCGTGAAAAACACCGATACGGCCTGCGAAAAGGGGTATGACGGGGGAAAAAACTTCAGGGATAAAGGTACACATCGGAGTTGCTGCTAACGGTTTGCCTCATGCGATGCGGGTTACGACGGCGGACGTGACTGACCGGGACGGCGCGGTTGAAACGCTGAGTAGATGCGCCCTCAATCTGTCAAAAGTCGCGAAAGTCCTGTGCGACGGCGGTTGCCGCGGAGAAAACTTCGCCGGTGCTGTGAAGGCGCTTATGGGGGCGGAAGTGGAAGTGGTTAAACGGAATGAACTGCATACGTTTGTGGTATTACCCAGGCGTTGGGTAGTTGAGCGAAGCTTTGCGTGGTTGGAGAAATTCCGTCGTCTTTGGAAAAACTGTGAACGTAAGATCCATACCACGTTGCAAATGACGGTTCTTGCGTTTATCTCGCTGTTGCTAAAAAGATATTAAACATGTTCTTAGGCAAAACCTTGACCTCATCAGGCTCAGAGAAAAATACCGCATGTCCGATGCCGCCGCCGCCA
This sequence comes from Spirochaetaceae bacterium, assembly GCA_031255315.1. The sequence goes on along the minus strand of JAIRSS010000004.1, from coordinate 10,907 downwards.
AACTCAAAAAAATCAACCCCCGCTCCATCGACCGTCTCATGGGAAAACCAAAAATGACTATTCAATTAGAGCATAATACGGTTTTGGCGGAGCCAAAGCGCAGGCATTGACGAGGTGAGAAAAGATATCCTGGATAAGATACCGCCTCAATACAGCGTAAAGAGTAGTATTCATATTTATAGAGGATACCATAATCAGAGGATTCTATAAACAGGGGCGTTCCCAAAACTTCAGTTTTGGAACGCTGCCTTGGGGAAAGAAGCGATACACCGAACCTGGCCGGGATTCACAGGCTAAACCTGCGGTCGGAAACCACCGGGAGAAACAGGGCGCGTGACAACCCCTGCTTCAGAACGATTTGGTGTACGATGTACATCCACAAGAGCAACTATACGGCGCCGGGGGGACAAGAGGATGCTCTATTCCTCCCGCCGCCGGCAGGTCCGGCGGTCCGGGCAGAGCGCCGGGTCCGGCCCCCCTTCATGGCGCGGGCGTACCGCCAGTTTTGCCTTTCCAGCGCCGGGACAAAGCTGTGTTCAATACAGGCGGCAAGGCGTTCTGCCGCGGACCGGGTTGCGGGCCCTCATACTTCGAAACGATGTCTGTCAGCGCCTTACGCACCGCGGGGTTCACCGGCATATTTCAGTTACTCCTTTCCCCATATCCTGACGGTGTGATCCCATGACCCGGAGGCGATACGGCGTCCGTCGGGGCTGTACGCCACAGAACATACCGCCTCGGTATGCCCCTCAAGGGTTCCCAGTTCATATCCGCTCTCCGCGTCCCATATCCTGACGGTGTTATCCAATGACCCGGAAGCGATACAGCGTCCGTCGGGGCTGTACGCCATAGAATATACCCTATCGGTATGCCCCCAAAGGGTTAGCAGTTCGCGTCCGCTCTCCGCGTCCCATATCCTGACGGTGTGATCCCATGACCCGGAAGCGATACGGCGTCCGTTGGGGCTGTACGCCACAGAAATTACCACCTCGGTATGCCCCTTGAGTGTCTGTAGTTCACGCCCGCTCTCCACAACCCATATCCTGACGGTGTGATCCCATGACCCGGAAGCGATACGGCGTCCGTCGGGGCTGTACGCCCCAGAAATTACCCTATCGGTATGCCCCTTGAGTGTCTGTAGCTCACGCCCGCTCTCCACATCCCATATCCTGATGATGTGGTCATCCCCTGGTCTAAAAATGATACAGCGCCCATCAGGGCTGTACGCCAACCCCCACGACGGGAACTCCTCAAATTTAAAGGTTCGCAGTTTACGCTCGTTCTCCACATCCCATATCCTGACGGTGTTATCCCCTGACGCGGAGGCGATACGGCACCCGTCGGGGCTGTACACCACAGAATATACCCCCTCGGTATGCCTCGTAAGCGTTCGCAGTTCACGCCAAACCTCGCCGTCCTGCCGCCCCTGAGGCGGCTGCTGTTTAGACGCGGACGTTCCCGGTGCTGCTTTGCCGCCCCTGCTTTTGCCGCCGGTATTGCCGGCATCGGCAAACAGCGGCTTCAATTCAGGCTGCCTGGTAACAGGCGACCACGCCGCCTTCTCTCCCTGGCGAATCCTGTGGTCTTTTGCCACGAGTCCGCCGCGTATCATGCTTTTTACCTGTTCCAGGGTAAACGGCCCGATCTGCTGATAGTTGACGCTCAGATAATAAACATCAGGAGACGCGGCCTCCGGGGAAACGCCTCCGGGCAGCGCCGCCTCAAGCAGGTCCAGCGTGTCCGCGCAGAGCGTTGCGTCCAGCCCTTCTTCGCGGTTCAGGCGCGCCGCCAGTTTTGCCTTCGCCGCGCGGCGCTCTCCCGCCGGAACGTTTTGCAGCATCGGGACAAAGCCCCGTTCAATACAGGCGGCAAGGGCGTTCTTCTGCGGCTTGGGTTCGTTTGCCGCGAGGTCGGCCAGCAGCGCCCTGGCCTTTTGTGCGTTTGACAGTGCCGCAACGCCCCCATGCTTCGAAACAATCTCTGTTAGCGCCTTAAGCAGATTCGTGTTCATAGCCATACTTCAATCCTTCATGCCGTGCTTTCTTACCCGCCGGGTATGACGCCCGCCGCCTTTATTGCATGTTCCGGCGAGCGGTTTGGTTACACCGCGCCAACCCGTCGCAGAGCGCTCTTCAGCGGCGGTTCCCGCAGCTAAATTTAGATTAATTTGTCAATATTCGCAGGGTACTATGAGAGCGCCAGCCCTGTCAATTCCTGGTAAATTCCACTAGTTCCCGCCTGAACCCGTTGCCGGGTCCCTGTCTCCTTCCTCCCGTCCCTCAGCCTCCATTCCGGCTATTACCGGCTTTGTATTGTAGACGCCCCTGTTTTTTGGTAGTCTGAGGCATCGGTATTTTTGCGCAGTATGGAGGCGGAGCATGATTGTGATGAAGTTCGGGGGAAGCTCGGTGGCGGGCGCGGAGCGAATTCGCCGGATGGGTGAAATTGTTGCGGCCCAGATTCCCCGAAAACCGGTATTAGTGCTGTCAGCTATGGGAGATACCACGGATCATCTGCTGGAGGCTGCGGAGTCGGCGCTTCGGAACCGGTCGGTATCGATTCATCTGATTGAAAGCCTTCACCTGAAAACGATACACGAACTGGGACTGGGGCCGGCGGTTCAGGAGGCGATACAGCCCCTCTTTGTGGAATTACGGAGCCTTCTTACCGGCATTTCCTTGATTCGGGAGCTTACGGGCAGGACCAGGGATTATCTGGTATCGTTTGGGGAGCGGATTTCGGCACGGATAGCGGCGGCGTACTTTGAGTCGATCAAGATACCGGCCCGTCCGTTGGACGCCTGGGATGCGGGGTTCCTCTCGGACGCCAATTATACCTTTGCCGACCTCCTGCCGGAAACCTGGGAGCGTATTCCCCGGGCCCTGCTTCCGGCGGTACACGAAGGAATCCTGCCGGTAATTACCGGGTTCATCGCCAAAGACGAAAGCGGCAGCATCACGACCTTGGGCCGCGGCGGGTCGGATCTTTCCGCCACGGTTATCGCGGCGGCTTGCGGAGCGGAAGAAGTCCAGGTCTGGAAGGATGTGGATGGCATACTCACAGCGGATCCCCGGCTGGTGCGCGACGCTCGTCCGGTGGAATCGGTTACCTACGAAGAAGCGGCGGAATTGGCCTATTTCGGCGCCCAGGTGCTGCACCCCCGAGCGATGCAGCCCTGCATGAAGACGGGAACGCCGGTTTTTGTGCGGAATTCTTTTAATCCCGCCGCGCCGGGGACCCGGATAGGGACGAAAGCGGAGGGGAAAAGCGGGCCGGTTCAGGCGCTTACCTCCCGGCAGAATGTAACCCTGGTGGATATTGCGTCCACCCGGATGGTGGGCCAGGCCGGGTTTTTGGGCACGGTGTTCGCCCGTTTTGCCGAATACGGCATATCCGTTGACATGGTGGCGACCAGCGAGGTTTCGGTTTCCCTGACGCTGGATGCGGATTACGATTTAGCGGGGCTGCAACGGGACCTGGGCAGGATCGCCAGCGTGGAGATCAAGACCGGCAAGGCCATTGTTACCATAATCGGGGATGTACGCCGGTCTTCAGAGATTCTTCAGCGAGCCTTTGGGGTCTGCGAGCGTCTGGGGATACCGGTTCAGATGGTTTCCCAGGGGGCCAGCAAGGTGAATATCAGCTTCATCGTGGACGACAATCAGGCGGAGGAAGCGGTTAAGGGGCTGCACAGGGAGTATTTTGAAGGGCCGGACGCGGTTTCCGGCGGCAGGGGGTAATCATGAATATCGCTATTATTGGATACGGAAAAATGGGGAGGCTGATTGAGGCCCGCGCTCTGGACCGGGGGCACCGGGTGGCCGCTATTGTGGACCCTCTTGTTCCCCCAGAGGCGGGGGCGCCTTCCGGCGCGCCGGTTTACCGGTCAATGGACGATGCGTCCGGGCTGGCTGCCGCGGATGCGGCAATTGAGTTTACCCGGCCCGATACGGCGCCGGGCAACCTGTACGCCCTGATAAAACGGTGTATTCCCGTTATTGTGGGAACCACCGGCTGGCTGGACCATCTGGCGGAGATTCGCGCCGCGGTAGAGGCCGCCGGGACTTCCCTCCTGTGGGCCTCCAACTTTTCGCTGGGAGTAAACCTGTTTTACCGGATCTCCGCGTACGCCGCCCGGCTGGCTGACCCTTTTCCGGAATACGACGCGGGCGGCTGGGAGGCCCATCATAACAAAAAAGCGGACAGTCCTTCGGGAACCGCCCGGACTCTGGTAGCGGGCGTACTGGCCGGGATGAGCCGCAAGACCACGCCGGTATGGGAAACCCTGGACCGGCCCCCGAAAGCGGAGGAACTCCACTACCCCAGCCTGCGGACGGGGTCTCTGCCGGGCGTTCATACCCTGATCTTTGATTCTCCCGCAGATACTATCGAGATTACTCATACAGCGCGGAACCGGGAAGGTTTTGCGGCGGGGGCGCTTCGGGCTGCGGAATGGCTGGCGCGCTTCCCCGGCGGTCCTGCCGGAGAGCCTCGGCGGGGCGTTTTTACGATGGACGATGTTTTAACGGATATTTTACCCGGATGAGTCTTCCCTGTTTCGGGAATATTTTACCGGAATTTATTGCTGTATAAGGAGTTTGTTATGACCCGATTGAGAGGCGCGTTTACGGCGCTTATTACCCCGATGAAGGAAAACGGGGATGTAGACTATGAAGGATTCCGCCGGCTGATTGATTTTCAGATTGAGGGCGGCATCGACGGCCTTGTCCCCCTGGGGACTACCGGCGAAACCCCCACCCTGGAAGACGCGGAGGAGGAGCGGCTCATAAAAATCGCCGTGGAGGAGGTCAGGGGCCGGGTTCCCATTATCGTCGGGACCGGCTCGAATTCCACGAAATCCATGATTGGGTATACCCGGCGGGCCAAAGACTTGGGGGCCGACGCCGCCCTGGTCGTAACCCCCTATTACAACAAGCCTAATGACTCGGGGCTTATCCGCCACTTTGAGGCGGCGGCGGCGGTCGGCATCCCGGTGGTGATTTACAATATCGCCTCCCGGACGGGGAGGAACATCCCCGCCCCGCTGATCGAGCGGCTCTCCCGCATTCCCGGCATTGTGGGGGTAAAGGAAGCCAGCGGTGACATCAACCAGATGGCGGACATCATTTCGGCCCTGGGCCGGGACACGGCCCGGGACTTCACCGTCCTTTCCGGGGATGACGCCTTGACGCTGCCCTTGATCGCCCTGGGCGGCGATGGGATCGTCTCGGTGGCGTCCAACCTGATTCCCGGCAAGGCGGCGGCTTTGGCCCGCGCCTGCCTCTCCGGTAATTTTGAAGAGGGCCGGAGGCTCCACTATGAGCTGTTACCCTTTTTTAAAGCCGCCTTTGTGGAAACCAACCCGGTCCCCATCAAGGCGGCGATGGGCTGGGCGGGGCTTCCCGCTGGTCCGGTGCGGCTGCCCCTGGGGCCGCTGTCCGGGAGCAGCGAGGCCCTTCTGCGGAAAGCGGTACGGGATCTGGGCGTCCCGCTAAAGGGATAACCCGCACAGAAGGAACACTGTAGAACATGAGGAGGAATACCCTATGACAAAGATACCGGTAGGCGTTTTGGGAGCAACCGGCATGGTGGGCCAGCAGTACATCGCGCTCCTGGAGGATCACCCCTGGTTTGAGATCCGGTATGCGGCGGCTTCTCCCCGGAGCGCGGGAAAAACCTACGCCCAGGCGGCAGCCGAACGCTGGCGGTTTGCGCGGACGTTCAGCCCATCTGTCGGGGGCCTGGTGGTGGAAGACGCCAACGACCTTGCCCCGGCCCGGGCCGCCGCGAAAGCCGGAAACTGCGCGTTTGTATTTTCCGCCCTTGAGATGGGGAAAGAGGAAATCCGCGTCCTGGAGGAGGCCTACGCCGCCGCCGGTATTCCGGTGGTGTCCAATGCTTCAGCCCACCGCTGGACTCCCGATGTTCCCATGCTTATCGCCGAAGTGAACCCGGACCACGCGGACCTTATTCCCCTTCAGCGGAAAAACCGGGGCTGGGACGCGGGTTTTATCGTGGTAAAGCCCAACTGCTCAATTCAGAGCTACATGACTCCCGTTCACGCCCTCCTGCGGGCTGGATACGAAATCCCCCGGCTCATAGTAACCACGCTCCAGGCCGTTTCCGGGGCGGGGTATCCCGGCGTTCCGAGCCTGGACCTTATCGACAACATCGTCCCCTACATAGGCGGGGAGGAGGAGAAGTCCGAGCAGGAACCCCTGAAGATACTGGGCGCGGTCAGGGGCTGCGCCATTGAGAGCGCCGCCCTGCCCCGGATCAGCGCGTTCTGCAACCGGGTTCCGGTTGTGGACGGCCACACGGCCTGCGTCAGTCTTGAATTCGGCGCGAAAAAGCCTTCCGTTGAGGAGGTCAAGCGGATTTGGGCTTCCTTTACGGCGCTGCCCCAGGAACTGGACCTGCCAATGGCCCCCAAACAGCCCATCATTGTCCGGGAAGAGGCGGACCGGCCCCAGCCGCGGAAGGACCGGGACGCGGACAAGGCTATGGCGGTAAGCGTTGGCCGGATACGGCCCTGTACGGTCTTTGACCTGCGCTTTGTAGGGCTTTCCCATAACACTATCCGGGGCGCGGCGGGGGGCGGCATCCTGAACGCGGAACTCCTCACGGCGAAGGGATACCTCGGATAAGATATCCCTTCCGAAAGAGCATCCCGTTGCGCCCGTCAAGACCCGCGTTACGCCCCTGAACGCGCAAGCGGGCGGTTCTTCCTGCGCGTTACAACTGCCGCTTCCCAGGGTTCAAGGTTTCCCATTAGATCGGTCCTGCCGGTGTTGGACGCCGCAATCACGCCGCCCGGTCCCGCGCCGCGGTCCGCGCCAGCAGCCCGCAGCGCTCCGGCCAAATCCGCTCGTTTCCCCGAAAAATTGAGGATTACCGTCCATACTTCGTCCTCCCCTTCCCGGTTATAGGCGATCACCGGTCCCCGGGCATATTGCGGCGTAAAGGGGGCGTACTTTAAGGTCTCGCTTGAGGCGCGCAGGGCGATGAGTTTCTTGTAGAAGTTCCGTACCGAACCGGGAGCCTCCGCCTGGGCTTCGTAGTTGATCCGCTTGTGGTTCGCGTTGATCCCCAACCATGGCTTCCCGGTGGTGAACCCCGCGCCCGGTTCCGCCGACCACTGCATCGGCGTGCGGGCGTTGTCCCGCGAGGCCGCGCTGATCCACTTCCACCTGAAAGCCGCGGGAACATGATACCGCTTCAACAGGGCGTTCATGTTGTGGGATTCCACATCGTCCACCTCCCCAAAGCCGGTAAAATCGAAGTTCGTCATCCCCAGTTCCTGCCCCTGGTAGATAAAGGGCGTCCCCCGCAAGGTCAGTTCCAGAACCGCCAGCAGTTTGGCGCTCCGTTCCCAATACGCCCCGTCATCGCCGTAATGAGACACAATCCGGCTTTGATCATGGTTCTCCAGATACACCGCGTTCCACTCAAGCCCCCGCTGCCACTTGGCCAGCCTCTCCAGGAGCGTCGCCGCCTTGAACCGCTTGGGGATGTACTTGGCGATCCGCCGGTCTACTTCCAGGTGATCAAAATAGAACGCCATGTTGAGTTCATGCCGGGATTCATCGCACAGCAGTTTCGCTTCCTCCAGGTTCACCATCACCGCTTCCCCTACGGTAAAGCAATCGCGTCCGTCCAGCACATGCCGGCGCAGCTCCCGCAGAATCTCGTGGTTCCCCTCCTGGCACTTATACCACTCAAGGCCCGGCAGAATCCCGCCCTTCTTCCCATCCGCAAGGCTCGTCTTGTACAGCACGTTGATCACATCGCACCGGAACCCCGCAACCCCCTTGTCCAGCCAGAACCGCAGGACGCCCTTTACCTCCTCAATCACCCGGGGGTTCTTGTAGTTCAAATCCGGCTGTTTCTTGTGGAACAAATGAAGGTAATACTCCCCGCTCCGCTCGTCAAATTCCCAGGCATCCTCCACAAAGAACCCCCGCCAGTTATTCGGAAGCCCCCCGTTTTTCCGGGGGGGCCGCCAGATATAGTAGTCCCGGTATTCGCTTGCCGGGTCCCGGCTCTTTTGAAACCATTCATGCTCGTCCGAGGTATGGTTGATCACCAGGTCCATGATGATCCGAATGTCCCGCTTCCCCGCCTCCGCAATCAGGGCCTCCATATCCGCCATAGTCCCGAACTTGGGGTCTATGCCCCGGTAATCGCTGATGTCGTATCCGTTATCCGCATCCGGCGAGGGGTACATCGGCGACAGCCAGAGGATCCCCGCTCCCAAATCCTTGAGCGTATCCAGCCGCGAAATGATCCCCGGAATATCCCCAATCCCGTCGCCGTTGGAATCCTGAAAACTTCTGGGGTATATCTGATACACCACCCGTTCCTTCCACCACACCGCCATAACATCCTCCATAAGAAGACGCCGGCAGGCTAAACCGTTGCAAGCGCCTTGTCCTTATTCCTTCTTTTCTCCTATTATAGGTTCAAGTATAGCGTATATAAGGAGATCAATATGCTTGAAGAACAAGTTAAGCTCGCTCTCGATGACGTAAGGCCCTCCCTCCAGGCTGACGGCGGAGATGTGGAATTTGTTTCCCTTTCCGATGATGGTACGGTTTCGGTAAAACTTACCGGCGCCTGCGGCGGCTGCCCTATGGCCCAGATGACTTTAAAAATGGGGATTGAGAACTATCTGAAAAAGGAAATCCCCGAAGTTACCGCGGTAATCGGCGTTTAAGTTCCCAGTTTCCTTTGTTTCATTTTCAGGATTTCCTTCTGAAGCCGCCGGAACGGGAGGCCGGGGAGGGAAATCCTGTACGGTTAGCGCTTCTCGTCGTAAAACATCAATAAATAGCGTGTGGACAGGACACCCGTCATTACGAGCGAAGCGAAGCAATCCGGTAAAACGTCCGCCTCCGCGGCGCGCCTCACCATGACGGCTCCTGCTTAGTCCGCCGTTGGTATTTTGAATTCGGAATTACGGTTGCCCCCTTGAATCGCTTCCTTTTCTCTAGCTATTCTTTGAAGCATGAAAATAAATCCTATAACGGCGTATCTTGCCGCTACTCCTCCTGAAAAGGTAAATACCGGGCTTCTCGCCTATCTTTGTAATCTTTGGGAAACCGCCGGGGCTGCCCCGGAAATCGCCCGCTCCATCGTTCGGGAGCTTGAAAACCAGCGGAAACGGGTCAAACTCATCGCCAGCGAAAACTACTGTTCTATGGCCGTACAGCTTGCTATGGGAAACCTTCTTACCGACAAGTACGCAGAGGGAACGCCCGCCCACCGGTTCTACGCGGGCAACGAGAATGTGGACGCGATAGAGTCTCTGGCTGCGGAAGAAGCCCGCAAAATCTTCGGCGCTGAATACGCCAATGTCCAGCCTCATTGCGGATCGGATGCCAACATCCTGGCGTACTGGGCCGTTCTCGCCGTCCGCATTGAAGCCCCGGGGCTGGCCAAATATGGGGAAACCAACCTCTACAAACTCACCGACGCCCAGTGGAAGGAACTCAGGATGGAACTGGGGAACCAGCGTCTATTGGGACAGGACTATTATTCCGGGGGCCATCTGACGCACGGATACCGGTACAATATTTCCGCCCGGATGTTCGATGTTTACGGCTACACGGTATCTAAAGAAACCGGGCTGCTGGATTACGACGCCATTGAAGAGCAGGCTCAGGAAGTGAAGCCGCTCATCCTTCTTGCCGGGTATTCCGCCTATCCCCGGAAGATCAATTTTAAGCGGATGCGGGAAATCGCCGACCGTGTAGGGGCCGTTTTCATGGTGGATATGGCCCACTTCGCCGGTCTTGTGGCGGGCGAGGTCTTTACCGGGGACTTTGACCCGGTACCCCACGCCCATGTCGTAACCAGCACCACCCACAAGACGCTTAGAGGCCCCAGGGCGGGGCTGGTTCTTTCCACCGCTGAGTTCGCCGAGGCTTTGGACAAAGGCTGCCCCCTCACTATGGGCGGCCCCCTGCCCCACGTCATCGCCGCCAAAGCGGTAGCGTTCCGGGAGGCCGGCACGCCGGAGTTTCAGGCCTACGCCCGCCGAGTGGTGGAAAACGCCCAGGCCCTGGCCGCGTCGTGCGTTCAGCACGGCCTTGAAGTCCTTACCGGCGGTACGGACAACCACCTTTTTTTGGTCAATGTCCGGCCCTTGGGACTCACAGGCCGCCAGGCTGAAAGCGCCCTTCACGAGGCCCATATCACCGTGAACCGGAACAGCCTCCCCTTCGACCCCAACGGTCCCTGGTATACCTCGGGCCTGCGTATCGGCGCCGCCGCGGTTACCTCTCTGGGGATGGGAACGCCCGAAATGGAAGAACTCGGGGCGCTCATCGCGCTGACGCTGAAAAACACCGTCCCGGTTCTTGACGCCGGGAACCCCGCCAAAAAAAGCAAGGCAAAGTACAAGATTGAGGCAACGGCCAAGTCTGAAGTTCTGGACCGGGTGAAAGCGCTCCTGGATCGGTTCCCGGTCTATCCCGAACTGGATTTAGAACTGCTCAAAAAAGCGTTTTACTGAGCAGCGCCCCGGTTTATCCGCCGGCGGAAAAAAGAAAAGCGGCCCCGCCATCTGGTCGGGCCGTTTTTTTAGGATTTCCGGGGAACCGCAACTATGGTGCAAAAATCCAGCGCGACAGGCTGTTATGTGCAATATTTTATGCCCAAATTTGTCATCGCAGGCGCCCTCCATAGCATCTGAATTTCTCTGAAGATTGACAAAACATTACAAATATGAATAAATATAGAACAAAGGTGTAAGAAATGGATGTTGTAAAACTTAGTCTTGGAATACTTTTAGCCACTTTGTTTTTTTCAAATAACCTTATATTATTTGAATTGACCTATATATTCATATTTTTTGCTTTAGTTATATATAGTTTTTTGACAAAAAATACGGTAAAACATAAAAT
>JAIRSS010000219.1 GCA_031255315.1 Spirochaetaceae bacterium | reverse complement strand
ATTCGGGTAAAGGAAGGGGAAATATACGGTTTTCTCGGCCTTAACGGGGCCGGCAAGACAACGCTTATCCGCATACTGCTTAACATGATAAAGCCGACAAGCGGAATGATTAAAATTTTTGGAAACAAACCGGATAAAGGATTATGGAACAATATAGGCTATATGGTGGAAACGCCTTATGCCTACCCTGACCTGTCGGTAATTGAAAATTTGGCTGTTTATTTTGAATTGCGGCAATTGAAAAATAAAAAAATAATTGAGGAAATAATAGAAAAACTCAATCTTGTGAATTATGCAAACACAAAGGCAAAATATTTATCTCTCGGCAACGGGCAGCGGCTTGGATTGGCAAAAGCATTGATGCACAGTCCAAAACTTTTAATACTGGACGAGCCGGTAAACGGACTTGATCCGGAAGGTATCGTTGAAGTACGGGAATTGTTAAAGGAGCTTTCCCGCAATGGAACCACCATATTTCTTTCAAGCCATATCCTTGGCGAAATATCAAAATTGGCAAGCCGCATAGCGATCATTCATAAAGGAAAACTTGTTACGGAATTGAGCGTTGATGAGCTGAACGAGAAACTCATAAAAAAACTGCTCATAAAAACAAACGGGAATGAACGCGCGGTACAATACCTGAACAGTGGAAACTACCACGCGGTTATTGCCAACAATGAAATAGAAGTAACGGACAAGAGGGCAATCGAAAAACCGGAAGAAATATCGAAGCTGCTGGCGGGAAAAGGACTTCCCGCAAAACAGGTGTATTTGTTTACAGAAGATTTGGAGCGATATTTTTTAAGATCAGTAGGGGGAAGCGGCAATGAATAATCAGATATGCGCGCTAAAAGCGGAGTTTATTAAAAACAGGCACTCAAAAATACTGCTGATCAGCTTCATCGCGTTCTCCATTGTGCCGGTTATGGGCGGCGTATTTATGCTGGTCACGCAAAACCCTCAGGCAATGGCAAAGGCCAGCCTCCTTAATACCAAAATGGAAGCGATGAAATTTTCCGCCGGCTGGGAATCTCTTTTCATGATATTGACGATGGGCATGGGCATCGGCGGAGTAATAATTTTCGGGTTTGTCGTCAGTTGGATTTTCGGCAGGGAATATTCGGAGGGAACCGTAAAGGATATGCTTTCACTGCCAACATCAAAGAGCATGATACTCAACGCGAAATTTATACTGTATTTCCTGTGGTCCCTTGGGCTGGCGATTGTCAATGCCGTATTGGGCATTGCAATCGGCGCGGCGCTGCGGTTTCCCGGATTCGAATTCGGGAATATGCTTGCCTCTTTGAAAGATTATTTTATAACAACCATTTTAACCGTATTGCTTGGACCCCCCATAGCGTTTTTCTCCCTCTGGGGTAAAGGCTATTTAGCCCCGCTGGGTATTCTTGTCCTGACCGTGGTTTTTTCACAAATAATCACCGCGTTGGGTTATGGCTGCTATTTTCCGTGGGCTGTTCCCGCCCTTTTCAGCGGCGCGGGCGGGGAATACAAAGAACAGTTAAACCCGGTGAGTTATTTCATTTTGCTCCTGGTTGCCGCCGCGGGTTATCGCGCCGCTGTATTTTACTGGAAATACGCGGATCATCATAAATAACGTGAGTTCGAAGGGAAGGAAACGCGCCTGTCATCCGGTCTGGAGACCGCGAAGGATCAGGCGTATCGTGTTACGCCCCCGGTCCGTTCCGGCGCATTGGCGGCGCGAAACCCCCGCAAACAGCCGGCGCGGCATACGCCGTTTGGCCTGAAAATTAACTGGGGAATATAAAACCCCCCGTCGAAACTGGATTGACACAAGAAACAAACCAATATAAGCTAAACCCAAAGGAGAGGTCAATGGATTTAACTCCCATTATAACCGGAAGCATTGCAATATTATCATTGTTTGTGGGGCTGCCCGCAATACTATTTACGTTTGTGTATAAGAACATAAAAAACAAGCGGGAAAAACAAATTGAAAAATTAAAATACCAAAAGGAAATATTGGAATTGGAAATAGAAAAGGAAAACAAACAGATAAGATTGCTGGAAGAAGAAAATAAAAACCTGGATAAAATAATTTATGAAAAATAAGTTATACAGAAATGGCGGCCCGCGGCCAAACGCCGCATACAGTCCTGTTATGCGCGGTGTTTTTTGCTTTTAGTTTATTTTTTATTTTTTCGCTTTCTCCAATCTTATTTTCAACCTAGTCAAAACACTCTTTTGCTGTTTTTATGCTTTCATCATAATTGAGGCCGTTCCAAAACTGAAGTTTTGGAACGGCCTCTGTGATAAAAAATATCCGGCCCCCGGCAGCCCTAGACAAAGGCGGTCTGGTAAACCCCCCGTATCCTTTTCCAGGGCATTACGGTAGGATTTACCGCCGCTTACCGCAGCGACGAACAGCATCCTCCACGGGTGTTCCTCACTTCGCCTGGAGAGCCGCCATCGTGATGTAGTTATACGGCTGGTTGAAGTGGGGCAGGAAAAATATATCCATCAGTTTCATCGTGTCTATGCTAACTTTTTCCTCAACGGCAAGGGAAAACAGGTGTATGCCCATCGAGATGTCCTGATAGGACGCCATCTGCGCGCCCAGGATGCGGCGGGTATCCTTGTCGTATACGATGCGAATCTTCACCGGGTGGTTGTCTTCTTTAATAAAAGCCGGCTTTTGGGCGTCCTCAAACTGTGTGTACAGAGGGGTAAAGCCCGCTTTCTCCGCCGCTTTAAGATTGAGCCCGGTGGACACCATCTTGTAGCCGTAGATGCAGATGCCGTTGGAACCCTGTACGCCGCAGGACTCAATGGCGGTTCCGCCGGCGTTGTGCCCGGCTACCACGCCGCTTCGTACCGCGTTGGTTGCCAGGGCGATGTAGGCGGGAGATTCCAGGGCGTTGCTGTAGACTGTGGCGCAGTCGCCTATGGCGTAGACGCCGGGCTTGCTGGTTTCCTGTTTACGGTTGACCATATACGCGCCGTTGGGGAAGAGTTCCAGGTCCTTCGCGGCCAGTGATGTGTTGGGCTTGAAGCCTATGGCCATGATCACCATATCCACCGGGTATTCGCCTTTGTTGGTCTTGACGCCCCTAACCCTGGTATCCCCGGTGATTTCCTGGACCATCTCAGAATACTGAAGGCGCACCCCGTTGTCCGCGAGAACCTTGTCCATGTCCCTGCTGAACCATTCGTCATAGTAATTGGCAAGGCAGGTATCCATCGCCTCGAAAAGCAGCGCCTCCTTACCCCGGCGGCGCACCGCCTCGGCGATTTCCACGCCTATGTAGCCGGCGCCTATGACCGCAACGGTTTTGACATCCGGTTCGTTCAACAGCTTGTCGATCTTCTGACCGTCCTGGAAGAGCTTGACACATTCAACATTGGGAAGGTCCAGCCCCTTGATCCGGGGCACGATGGGCAGGGACCCGGTGGCCAGGATAAGCGTATCGTAGGTTTCGGCAATTTCTTTTTTGCCGTTTTCCATCGCGTAAACCGTCTTGTTCTCAAAATCAATCCGGTTTACCGGACTTTCCAGATGAACCACCGCTTTTTTCGCGGCAAGGATGTCTTTAGAAGAATAGAACAGGGAATTGAAGTCGTCGATTTGATGACCAATATACAGGGCTGTACCGCATCCCAGGTAACTGATGTTGTTGTTACTGTCGAAAATTACGAGTTCGTTTCCCGGATAATTGTCCAAAATGGTATTGGCCGCCGCAGTCCCCGCGTGATTCGCCCCGATCAGAATAATCTTACTCATACAATTTTTCTCCTCATGCAAAAATAACCCTTTTAGCGCTTCGTAGGTGTTAAAAGGGCGGTATAACCCGCCTACAGCAAGGTTCTATACCTTATTCTACAATAATAAAGAACTATAAAGCAAACTATTCAGGATGCGGAATACACGGCGTTTTTACGCGAGAAGCGCAGCAAACTCCTAGATGAAGTACATATACGAGCCGTCAGGGTCTACGGTTCCCAGGATAGACAACAAGGTCTTCCGGTTTATGAGGTTGGCAATCCGCTCATTGAGACGCTCGTAGACCGTAATGCGTATACAGCGCCTGATGAGGGACTCGGCAACGCCGGGCAAGGGCGGATCCGAGATCAGCATATCCCCCTCCAGGACCCGCAGGACATCCCCGATGATGATGTCCTGGGGAGGGAGGGCCAGGATGTAGCCGCCTGAAGCGCCCTTCACCGACCGGATAAAACCGGCCCGCCGCAGGATAACCACCACCTGTTCCAGATACCGCACCGAAATTTCCTGACGCTCCGCGACACTCGCCAGGGTTACATGGGATTCCTCGGCATGTTCAGCCAGATCGATAAGCAGACGTATGCCGTAACGGCCCCGTGTTGAAATTTTCATATCACGTACTCCGGTTGGTCCATCGCGTGATAGGCGGATACCAGGTCCATAAGGGTTATGGAATCCACGCAACGGGATATTTCCTGGTAAAGTTCGCTCCATGTATGCTTGCTCATACATCCCGCTTCTTTGGGGCAAACTTCCGAATTGACGCATTCGACCAGTTCCAAGGGGCCTTCCACGATACGCAGGATGTCGCCCACCCGGATCTCCTCCGGCTCCCGGTTAAGCAGATACCCTCCCAGGGGCCCCCGTATCCCCTGAACTATTCCCGCTTTTCTGAGGGGAATGAATAGTTGTTCCAAATATCCTTCGGAAATACTCGTAGCTTCGGCAATGGCCCGGGTGCTGGCAAGATCCCCAGGGGGGAGCAATGCGATATGGAGCAGCGCTTCCAGGGAATACCGCCCTTTCGTAGAAATTCTCATACGGCCCTCTCCGTTTTGCCCGTCCCAAGTCCGCCGCCTCCGCGGAGCGCCCGGCGTAAGTCTTCGATAATATCATCCGGGTCTTCTATCCCCACTGAAAGCCGCATAAGCCGGTCGTTTATCCCGGCGGCGAGCCGCATCGCTTCGGGAATGGCCTCATGGGTCTGTACCAGAGGATACGTTATCAGGGATTCCACCCCTCCCAGGCTTTCGGCAAAGAGAACGAGGGAGACGTTCTTGAGCAGCGCCGGTACACAGGCGGCGTCTTTGAGGTAAAAGGAAATCATGCCGCCAAACCCGCGGGCTTGTTTTTGGCTTAACGCATACTGGGGATGATCCTCAAAGCCTGGGTAAAAGACCGTTTCCACCTCAGGCTGTTCCCTAAGCCACCCGGCGATTTTTACAGCGTTCTTCTCGTGCTTTTCCATCCGCACCGCCAGGGTCTTGATCCCCCGCAGGGTCAGCCACGCGTCGAAGGGGGACAGGCTGGCCCCTTCGCTCTTCTGTATAGTTCTCAGCGGCTCCTCCAGTTCCGGCAGAGAGTGGACGATGAACCCCGAAAGGGTATCGTTATGGCCGGATAAATACTTGGTGCCGCTGTGGATAACGATGTCCGCTCCCTCTGCCAGGGGGTTCTGAAAATAGGGCGAAAGGAAGGTGTTGTCTACGATAAGAAGGCCGCCGCGGGTATGAATGAGTTCCCCGCAACGCCGGATGTCCGTTACCTTCATCATAGGATTTGAGGGGGTCTCAATAAACAGGGCCCTGGTCTCCGGCCTAAGAGCGGCTTTTACCTGAGCAAAATCGCTTGTATCCACCCACGAAAAAGAGAATCCGTAACGGGCGTAATACTCACTGAACAAGCGGTAGGTGCCTCCATAGAGGTCTTCAGAAACTATCAGGTGATCCCCGGGGGCGAAAATTTTAACCACCCCGGATATGGCCCCCATGCCTGTGGCAAAGGCCAAGCCGTATTTTCCTCTTTCCAAGAGAGCAAGAGTCTGTTCCAGCACGGTCCTGGTGGGATTTGTTCCACGGGAATAATCAAAGCCGGTGCTTTCATAGAGACCGGGATGCCTGAAAGTGGAACTTTGATAAATGGGGGTGCTCACCGCTCCGGTACACGGGTCAAACAACGCGGCCCCATGTACGGCACACGTAGCGGAAGTATAGCCGCTGCTACAATACGTATTATCCATGGCTAAATATCTTATATGAATTATAGGATACACGGACCCCAAAGTTCAAGAGGCTGAATATTTCGTTTACACGACGCGGCGCATCGAAATTCCGGCGGCAAAACAGGGAAAATCACCGCGCCGGGCGGCTATTTTTCGCCTATAGGAGCCGTTTTCGCCATTGATACATCTTTTCCAAACGTATCCTGGGCCCGCTTTAGACCTTCTATAAAACCCATTATGAAAAATTGATGTTCTATTGAGAGTTTCATAAACTTGCTGTGTAGTTGGTCGAGTTTTTCACGTGTCATATAATCCTCCTTTTTCATGGACTCTCACGTAGAGAGTAGTATAATATCCTATGAGAGCATTGTCAACAAATTTTTCTCTGTTTTTTCAAACCGCTTGCATAGTGAGTCTCGTTATGGTATAGTGTACGTTGCAATGGGGAGGCGCCATGCCTGTCAATGATTCTGTCAATGCCCGTATCAAAGCGGTACGGCATGTCTTAAAATTGTCGCAGATCAAATTTTCAAAGGCAATTTATATATCGAATGGTTATCTGGCCGAACTGGAGCTTGGAAACCGGCGTGTTAATGAACGGATTATCCAACTGATTACGACGACTTTTGGAGTGAATAAAGAGTGGCTTAAAACCGGACAAGGAGAAATGTTCGTGCCAATTTCTGATGAAAAGTGTGAACGAATAACGAGCCTGTTCAAAGAACTCAATCCCGAATTTCAGGACTATGTTCTCTGCCAGATAGACCAGCTCATCAATCTGCAAAACCGGAGCGATATAAACAGAAAAGAGCTTGATTCGTAGCGAAGGGTTTCATACCCAGGAGCCCGCTCGCCAGTTCGCGGAGGAGCTTCAGGGCGGGCTTGTTGATTAAGCTGAGTTCGACGGGACGCCTCGCCCGCCGCCCGGTCCGGGCGCCGCGACCGATCAGGCGCGGGCCGCCGCGGCTAGGGCAGAAACGCCGTTCCCGTCTGGGAACCCTCGGCCAGGGCTTTCAAGGCTCCTGAGCGCCCGCCGTTTGCCAGGATCATGGGTATGCCATAAGGGAGGACCCGCTGGGCGGCGTCGATTTTCGTGGCGATTCCCCCGGTGCCGAAGCTGTTGGCCTTTCCGATAGCAACCGCGTCTCTGACCGCCGCGATGTCCCGCACTTCTTCAACCAGCTCCGCGTCCGGGTGTTCTTTCGGGTTCTTGTTGTAGAGGCCGTCTATATCGCTGAAGAGGATGAGGAGGTCCGCGCTCCAGAGTACCGCCGCTTGGGCGGCCAGCGTGTCGTTGTCGCCGATGCGGATTTCTTCAACGCTGATGGTGTCGTTCTCGTTGATGATGGGGATTATCCCCTCATCCACCAATGTGAAGAGGGTGTTCCGCATATTGAGGGTGCGAATAGAGTCGCCGAAATCATCGCGGGTGAGGAGGATCTGCCCGACCCGTATGCCCCCCGCTTCAAAGGCCCGCCGCCAGGCGCCCATGAGTTCCACCTGGCCTACCGCGCAGAGGGCCTGTTTATAGTGAATATCCTGCTTACGGGCCCATTTGTCCAGGGAAGACAGGCCCGCCACCTGAGCGCCGGAAGACACCAGAATTATCTGTTTCCCGTTCTGGATGAGGGCGGCGGCCTGGGCGGAGAATTCCTCCAGAAAGGGGATGTTGATCCGCCCGTCTTTATCCGCAAGGGTATTGGAACCGATTTTTATAACGATTTTACGCGCCGACGCGATTAATTCCCGTATCATGGTTTTATCATCACCGCCGTATTTGACCGGAGCCGGATATACGATATTTTATCGAAGTCAGGGCCGCAAGCCCCATAGGTCCGCGGGCGTGAAACTTCTGGGTGCTGATCCCCAGTTCCGCGCCGAAACCGAATTCCCCGCCGTCGGTAAACCGGGTGGAGGCGTTGGTATACACGCAGGCCGCGTCCACCCGGCGGCAAAATTCCTCCGCGGCGCGAAGATCGTTGGTGAGAATGGCCTCGGAGTGCCTGGTCCC
>JAIRSS010000212.1 GCA_031255315.1 Spirochaetaceae bacterium | reverse complement strand
TCTCTTCCATAAATTATCTCCATACTTAAATGTAGTGTAGCTTACACTACGGTGTCTTTGCTGTCAAGCATA
This sequence comes from Spirochaetaceae bacterium, assembly GCA_031255315.1. The sequence continues at coordinate 13,626 of JAIRSS010000212.1, read as the reverse complement.
AGATTACAGTTTTGATGAAACACCATATACACCAGGTTCGTCACGCTGCAACAGCTTCCACGGCAATTTAACGTTACGGGTTCCGTCAGAAACACATGAAAAACTGAGGCTGTTCCAAAACCGCGGGCGTTAGCGCGCGCGGGACAGGCTCTCCTGTATACTCCATTTCCCGTCGATGTCTTGTATGTAGGTACCGGCTTTTCTGCCATTGTCCTCATAGAACGTATCGAATCCAAAAAAAGAACCGCGGTTATCCAGAGCGACATTGGCCGGTATCGTAATATGGGTAAGTTTGCTAAACGCCCAATGTCCAATGGAATGAACACTGTCCGGTATGGTAACGCTGGTCAGCCGGTTGTCACGGAAGGCCGCTTCTCCAATGGAACGAACACCGGCTGGTATGGCGACGCCGGCCAACTCGTTGCGGGAAAACGCATCGCTTCCAATAGTAATAATCGTATCCGGCAGCGTAACGCCGGTTAATCTTTTTCCTCGAAACGCGCGGTCCCCAATAGCGCTAACGGGCCACCGCCCTATCGTGGAGGGAATGACAACATGGCCGCCGGTTCCCGCGTAACCGGTAATCTCTATGCCGCCAAGCCGCCAGTCAATCTTAAACGGAGGAACCTCCAGGGCGGCAAAGTCTTCCCGGGAAATGCGCATATATCCCTGTTCGCCGGCGGCTGGACCGTCACTGCCGTGTACCCCGGCGATAGACGCGGACAGCCCTCCGGTTGCTTTCCGGGCGTCTACTCCGGCAAAATACACCCTGCCGCCCGCATGACTAAAATCAAGGTTTTTTTCAGGTTCAAAGCTCCCGGATGTTCTTCCGATTGTTTCTCCGGCTTCGTTGACGAGTACCGCGTCAAACTCATACCGGCCCGGTATTTCCCGCCATATTGAATCTACGCCTATCCCCCAATCTCCGCTTCCGCCGGTCCTGTGCAGCGCCCGGTCAAGAGCATCAATAACCTTAAATCCTGTCGTACCGATTATTTTTGCGTCAAAGGATATTTCTATGGTTTCACGGTCATAATCAAATTTCCCCTGGGTTAATACGGAGTCGTAGATAATCTCATAGGGAGGATATTTCTTGAAAAACACGGCGGCTTCCTGGAGTATCCTGACCCATTCGGTGCGCCGCTGGATGGCGTTTGCCGTACCCCGTTCATTGCCGCCGGCAATATCCGCCAGCAGGGCGGCTGTCAGGGCCGCCGCCTCTGAAAGGCCGGGATCAAACTTCGCCGCCTCGTAGTAGCCGTTCAGGGCTTCCGCCGCCGCCCCCTTCCGCTGGGCGATGACTCCCTTTGCCAGAGCGGTTTCCGCCGCAACATTCGAGGTTTCTCCTGTCAGAAGGCTCGTTCTTCCCGCGTCAGTGAGGGTTACGCCCAACTGAGCCAGCAGGTCCGCCGCCGCTTTCTTAACACTTGAAAGATTTTCCAGGTCCGCCGCGGGGAAGCCGTCGGTATGGGCGGCCTTTGACAGCCCGGACATTGCGTCAGTTATCGTTAGCTGAAGCGAAAAGCCCGATGCGGTTTTCCGCAATACGCCATTGAGTAGGTACTGCCCGGCGCCGGCGGTTTCCTGCCGGTCACGGACCGTCATCGCGGAAAACTTCCTAAAGTCCCTCTCCAGGACTCCCTGCACCATAACAGGCAGATAGGCTTCTTCCGCCGCCAGTCCCCGGCTTTCGGGAAGCGCTACCGTGATACTCAAGCCCTTCGCTCCGTCTCCGGTCCAATAGGCCGGCGTATCCTGCGGCGTTGGGCCGTTTTCCGTATGAACATCCTGCGTAACAGGAACGCCGGTTACTGCCGGGTCAGACGAACACGCAGCCAGGGTGAGGGCCGCTAAAAGTACCCCATGTACTACTGTTTTTCTCTTAGTCCACCGGTTCCCTCCTGTTTCGTTATGAGCGGCCAGTTGTTTTTTTACGGTTCCGTGGGGACGCGCCGTGTAGTTCTCTGACATACGGGGATAGACAAATGGGAAAAAAAATTTGCAGTTAAACGGATTCAGATCAGGTATGGGGGGGGGGGGGGGGGGGGTAATAACGTTACCGTGCCTCTTGCCAGCCGTAGATATACTGTCATTCTCTACAGAACAGCATAAGACAGAAGACCGCTCTAAAAATTCGCCGCGCTTCATCACTATACTTCCTTAATCGAAAGAATATTTATCCCACAAAACAGAATTATATTAATTCGTATTTTGTAATTTGTCAAGACACCGCATTGAACCGCCGGCAATTTTATCGGTACCGTGAGTTCGACGTGGAACAGCCTCCACTGGTTCACGTTGCCGGATACAGCGCCTGATAGACGCTGAAATACGAAGCGGGTTGATGCGGAGCCTCCCGGCATTTAGCCAGGACCGATTTCCGGCGCAGGCCGAAAAGGGATTCCCCGGCGGCAAGCCGCCCCTGGCGGTACTGTTTCTCTCCGGCGGCGGGGACGAGATCCGGCTCCGGGTTTGCGCCGGGGGCCGGTTCATACGCGAAGCCCCACAGCAGCGATGCGGCCGAATGCTTTTTCATTCCCGAAGGGATGTATACGGCGAGGGCCTGGTTCACCCGGAATCCCTCGGGTAATTGAGAATTCAGGCGCTCCGTAAAGGTAGGGCTGTCAAAGAAACCGGAAGTATCCACCGTGGCAATCTCTCCCCCGGCAAAAACGCCGAGTGATATGGGGGACGCGAAGTCAAGCTTGGGCAGCGGGTTGAAACCTTCGGAAAACTGAACAGGGATACCCGCCCGTTGCAGGGCCATTGCGAATACCTCAATGACCGCAAGATGGGGAAGCCAAACCGCGGGGCCCGATTTGGCAAAGGAGAATACGAGACGGTACGCCGCCGGGTCCCTGAGGGACCGCCGGGACCCGGCGCCGCTCACGCGGGGAAGATTGGAAGGCGCGCCGGAATTCCCGGTTTCCGGGGGGGAACTCAAATTCGCGGTATTCTCGATTACCCGGCCCCCGCCCGGGCAGAGGCCGCAGGGATGGCCGCAGGCCGGCTTTTCATCCTGTTCCTGTACTTCGACGCCGGCTTGAGCGGCACAGGGCGGCGTGGTAACGCCCGCGGAGGACCGCCGCGCTTCTTCCGTTAAAAAGCGGAGGCTGGTCCCGCTGCTGACGCTGTCCCAGGGAAGCGGAACGTCCAGTTCCTTTTTCCCCAGAATGGTTTCCACTAGGGAACGCTCGTTTTCCAAGACGCCGCGCCATAGGTCTTTCCGGATATAGTCGTCCCAGGCATCCAGGCGGCATCCCCGGTTAAAGGCTTCGGCGATGAGGCCGCCTACCCGCTCGTCCCCGCGGCTGATAATCCCCTCCAAAACGGAAATAAAGGGATCCTGAATCCCTACTTTATGGCCGTGCGGCTTAAGGTTCCGCCGGATATACTCGAGCTTTTCCCTGGCCGCGTCTTCATTGATCTGGGCCGCCCATTGAAAGGGAGTATGGGGTTTGGGAACAAACGCGCCCACATTGACGTTGAAATTCATGCCGGTTTTGCGGGCTGTGTCCCGGATAAACGCGACTATTTCTTCTTCCTCACGGCTGGCCCCGTCCTGTACGCGGCCGCCGGGCCCTTCTACCGGCAGTCCGACCATAAAATAGAACTTCGCCCCCCGCCAGCCGTTTTTGCGGGCCTCCTTGAGGATGGCGATCACCGAATTCCGGGAGACTTCCTTGTTAATGGCGAGCTGCCAGGCGTCCACTGGGGTTTCCACCGCAAAGGTAAGGCCGCTCCTGCGTACCGCGGAGATTTTTCCCAGGATGGGGAGTGAAAACGTGGACACCCGCAGGGACGGCAGTTGAAACGAAACATGGTAGGGGCTGTAGGTCCGGTTCAGTTCTTCGAGTAAAGCGTCTATGTACCGGTAGTCTCCTGAGGAAAGGGAGGAGAGGCTGATTTTCCGGTATCCTCCGGCGCGGATAAATGCGTCCGCCTCGGCAAGCACCACACGGGCGTCTTTCTGCCGCATGGGCCGGTACCAGACGCCGGCGTGGCAAAACCGGCAGCCATTGGGGCAGCCCCGCATGATTTCCAGGGCCCCATGGTGCTGGACGATCTTCATCCCGGATATGGGAAAGACCGCCGCCAGAGGATCCCCGGACGCGAACGCGGCGTCCACGGCCCGGCGGACGCCGGTTTTTCCCGGCGCCCATACCGAAGGATGGGCTTTCATTCGGGAGAGCAGGGCGTCCCTTCCCGCTCCCTCCTTCCTCATCCCGGCAAGCTCTTCCGCCAGTTCGAAAAAACCGCCCTCAGCCTCCCCAATCCAGAAGGCGTCGATAAAGGGCGCGTATGGCAGGGGGTTGGAAACACAGGGGCCTCCCATGATCACCACGGGGTCCCCGCCGGTACGTCCGGCGGCGAGGATGGGAACGTCCGCCGAAGCAAGGATGGCAAGAACGCCGGTGATCCCCAGCTCGTAGCCCAGGGTAAACCCCAGAATATCCAGGTCCCGGATGCTGACGCCGGTATCAAGGCCGTAGAGAGGAACGCCCTTGTCCCGGAGCAGGGCCTCAAAGTCGGGAGCGGGGGCGAAAACCCGGTCGCAGACAAGTCCGGGGATCCTGTTCAGCCGGTTGTAGAGGATACGCAGGGCATGGTTGGACATCCCTATTTCATAGAGATCGGGGAAGGCGACGGCCATTTTGAGCGCCGCGTTTCGGATCCCGTCTTTTGAGGCAAGCCGCCCGTATTCACCCCCGGCGTAACGGGCGGGTTTCTCAACCCCAAGCAAATATTTTCCCAAGTCCGCGGTGGGATCAATAAAGGAGGGAGCCGTCAACGCTGGTACCGCCGCATATAAATGCTTAAGGCCAGGCCTATACCGGCCATGGCGGAGATGAGGGCCGAGCCGCCGTAGGACATGAACAGGAGGGGTATCCCGGTGATAGGCATAATCCCCATAGTCATTCCCACATTGATAAGAAAATGGAAGATATACATGGCGGAAAGCCCCGCCGTGATGTAGGAACCGTAGGTATCTGTAGAGGCCTTCATAATCCGTATCAGCCGCAGGCCGATGAGCAGGAAAAGGCCGAAGACTAATATGCCGCCCATAAGCCCCCATTCCTCTGAAAAGATCGAAAAAATGAAATCCGTACTCTGCTGGGGCAGGAAGCGGTAATGACTCTGGGTACCCTGGAGGTATCCTTTTCCCCAAAGCCCGCCTGAGCCGATGGCGGTAATAGACTGAATGATGTTCCATCCTGAACCCCGGGGATCTACATTGGGATCCAGGAAAACGATAAGCCGCATGATCTGGTAATCCTTGAGGACCTTGTGGGACATAAAGGAAGCGCCCAAAGAGAAGATCATAATGGAAGCGCCGTAGGCTATCCAGTGAAAATACTGCTTCTTAAACCGCAGATATCCGAAAATGGCAATAGCCAGGACCGCGCTCAGGGCCGCCACGGAAACGCCTACAAACCGGAGGTTCATGAGAATATCCAGGGACGGCAGGGCGTCCTTCAGGATATAGGACTGCCAGAGGGGGAGTACCATGAGGACCCCCGTCAGCCCTATGCACACGCCCAGGAAGGCCACGTACCGGGCGGAAAGACCCGCGACAAACGTCATCACCAGAAGTATGGGGATAAACACCAGGGATGTACCGAAATCAGGCTGAATCAGGATAACGCCCATGGGGAAGAGCACTATCACGCAGGACAGGACAAACCGGGTGAAGACGTTGGGGCTTCGTTTTGTGGCTTCCAGGTACCGGGCAAGGAAGAGGATGGTCGTGATCTTGGCGAATTCAGACGGCTGGACGCCGAAAGAACCTATGCCCAGCCATGCCCGCGCGCCGTTTACCTGCCGGCCAAAGATGCAGGTAAAGACCAATAGACCCAGCGTCCCCAAATACAGGTAAATCGAAATATCGTAGAGCCGGCGGTAATTGATCAGGGCCAGCACGACGGCCAGGATGAGCCCGGCGGACGCCCAAATGATCTGTCTGATGTATTCGGTGGATGCCGACATTCCCGTAGAAACGATACCGGAAGAATAAATGAAAAGAATCCCGAATATGGAAAGGGTTACCGCCGCCAGGAGAAGCAGGTAATCGATCCCAAGCAAATCTTTCAGCCGCATTATTCCCGGCGACCCTGTATCGGCATGATGTACTGCAAGCCCAAAGCGCGGACCGCGTCTTCGTAGGTTTGGTCCGCGAATATACCCTGGAAAATAATAGCCGACGCATACGGCGCCCACCATTCCCAATTATTTGCGGCCTCCACGATGATCGACACTACAACCTGTTCTTCCGGGTTGTCTGTTTCATAGGGGGCGTAGGCGGCAAACCATGAATGCCACTTGTTCTGAAGCCCGACTTCGCCGGTCCCCGTCTTTCCCGCGATTTCCACGGATTTGATGTTCAGGGGGAACCGGGCGGTTCCCTCGCTGATCACGGACCGCATATCCCGGCGTACCCTGGCGAAAATTTCAGGGCGGATGTCGCTTTCGTGAATGACGCTTCGGTACGCCCCCTCTTCCACCGCACCGGTAAGGGGATCCCGCACTTCTTTAAGCAGATGGGGCTGGTAGATAACCCCGTTGTTCACCACCATGGACACCATATTAGCCATTTGAATGGGCGTTACCAGGGTATATCCCTGGCCTATGGACATATTCATGGTATCCCCGCCCAGCCACCGCTCATGGAAGCGCCGGTCTTTCCACTGGGGGGTAGGGATAAAGCCGCTGATTTCCCCCGGAAGGTCTATGCCGGAAAGTTCGCCGAAACCATATTCACGGGCGTAGGAAACAATACGCTCTACCCCAAGATAGTCCCGGCCCACATTCCAATAGTAGATGTCGCAGGATTGCGCCATGGCCTGCTGCAGGTTGAGCCTGCCGTGGCCGGGTTTACGAATATGACAGCGCCAAAGCCGGTCGCCGTAGGTAATCTCTCCCGGACAATCGACAACCTGTTCCGGGGAAAAAGCGTTCTCCGCCAGTATTCCGGTGGTCATCACGATCTTGAAGGTCGAGGCCGGAGGATAATTTGACTGTATGGCCCGGTTCAGAAAGGGTTTGTTGGGATCATTGAGCAGCGTCTGATATTCATTCCCCATATCAGTGCGGCTGAAAATATTGGGATCATACCAGGGATAGGAAACCATGGCGAGCACTTCCCCATTGGAAGGCCGGGTTACCACCACCGCCCCCATGCGGTTGCCCAAGGCTTTTTCCGCCAGGGTCTGGATAGCGCTGTCTATCGTAAGGACCAGATTTTTCCCCATTTCCGGCGGTTCCCTCACATAATTGACATCTCCGGCTATACGCCGTCCCCGGACATCCACCGTGCGGGTTTCCAAACCCTTCCTGCCGCGCAGAAGTTCGTCATACTGCCTTTCTATGCCGGCTTTGCCGATCACGTCTCCCAGTTGGTATCCCCGGTTATAGAGCATGGTGAGTTCGTCCCGGGTAATATCCCCTACATACCCGATAATATGGGAGAGGCTCCCGGTTTCCGGATAATTTCGTATGGGCTTAGACTGCCAGGAAACCCCGGGCAGAGAATCCACGTTTTCCGCCAGAGAAGCGATAACGGGGAAGGAAACATTAGACGCCACCTCTACCGGCTGGTAAGAATACGATGACGGTATCCTTCGCTCTATCTGCTCCCAGGGAACGTTAAGCATCAGGGCTACCCGGCGTATAACATCCGCGAATTCCATTTGGGGAACTTCCGCCGGGGTAATGCTCACCGCAAAAGAATCGGTGTTGAGCACCAGGGGCTGGTTAAAATTCCGGTCGTAGATTTCCCCCCGCTGAGCGGGAATCACCGCAGTACGCCGGGCTATATCCTGGGCCCGGGCCGCGTACAATTCACCGCTTACTATCTGCATACCAAAAAGCCGGGCGGTATAACCAATAAAAATAAGAATAACGAGTATCCGCAGAATACGTATCCTCAACACGTACTGTCCATTCGGCGAATCGAAATTTGAGGGCTGGATTTGAGGCATCAGATTTCCTTCCTTCCAAGCAACAGAGGTTTAAAGAGGTTTAACAATCCGAATAAAAAAGGCGCGGTAAGGGTGTTCAACAATATTTCCACCCAAAGCGCCGGTTCAATCACGGAATAGGCGGGAATAGTTCCCGAAAAAAGCCGGTTGAGGACAAAATACAGAACCGCCTTGATCACCGTGGCCCCCGCGCAGAGCGCCATCGGAAGGAAGACGCCGTCAAGGAAAAAAGTCCCGTTCATACGCCCGCCCAACGCGCCAATCAGGGTGCGAATGAACATATTGAGCCCCAGCGGCGCGGCGGAAAGGAAGTCCAACAAAAGCCCGGAACAAAAGCCCGTCAACTGCCCCGTCATCGTCCCGTTTATGTAGGCGCAGAACACCAGTATCCCCAAAGCAAGGTCGGGTACGGCATGATAGACGGCCAGGCGGGAAAACAACGTGGACTGAAGAACACCCGCAATAAGGGTAAAAACAGTACCCCAGACAACCGGTTTAGTCATCCGGCCCGCCTTCAGGTTCAGGTTCGTCTTCGCGTTCATCTTCGGCTTTGTCGCTGGAATTCGCCTCAATGACAAACACATATTCCAGCCGGGAGAAATCAATCGCGCTTTCCAACTCCACGTCCATAGATGTCTCGTATTCCTGGTAGAGGATGCGGCTTACCCTGCCAATATTGATCCCCGCCGGATAAACCGCGTCCACCTCCCCTTTAACGCCGCTGGTTACGATGAGATCGCCGAAATGAATCTCGCCCCGGGCCGTCTTGCTGACGAGCCGCATGAGGAGGGGATACCCGCTCTTACCCTGGCCTTCCACCAAACCGCTGTACCGGGAAGCGGCAAACCGGGCGGACACGAACGCGCTTACATCATAAATGGGCATCACCAGACTTTCAAACTGTCCCGCTTGTACCACTTTACCAACCAAGCCCTGCATACCGTCCCGAAAGGCGATGACCGGCATGTTATACGCCACGCCGTCCCGCTTTCCCTTGTTAATCACCAAAGAAGAAAATAAATTGTCCGGGTCCCGGCCTATGATTTCCGCCGGGATATGCCGGTACTCGATGATTTCGGAAAATCCGAGCTGTTCCCGCAGACGGTTGTTTTCCTGGAGTATCTCCGCGGCGTTCCGCTCAAGCTGCTCGTACCGGGTCATTCGTTTGACAAGTTCCGCGTATTCCCGCCGCAAAACAGCCAGTTCCCGGACGGCGAGCACCGTCCGGCCCGCAAAAGAAGAAACGCTGTGGATCCCCCCCCGAGCGCCCAAAAAAAAGGAAAGCCCCAGGTCCCGGAAGTTAACCACGAAACTACGGGTAGAAAGAAAGAGAGCGGAAAAAGAAACAAGCGACAAGGCGATAAAGACCAGGATGTCGATACTCACCCGCAGTTTCGGCTTCCACTCCTCATCGGTCCGCATAGCCTATCCGTTCAGGTTATCATAGATGCTGCGGGTGCTGTCAAACCCCCGGGCATTCTCAAAGTATTTTCCCGCGCCCAGAGCGACGCAATCCAAAGGCCGCTCGGCAAGAATGACCGGAACCCCGGTTTCCTTAGAGATAAGTTTGGGCATTCCTTTGAGGAGGGAACCTCCGCCGGTCATAACTATCCCGCGCTCCACAATGTCCGCAGCCAACTCCGGCGGGGTCTGCCCCAGGGTCGTCTTGATTTCATCGATGATCTGCGTGATGGGATCCTTGAGGGATTCCCGCACCTCCACGGAGTCGATTTCCAGCCTTCGGGGAAGCCCGGTAATGGCGTCAGTCCCCTTGATTTCCACCTTTTCGATGGTCTTGTCAGGCGACGCGTTGCCGATTTCGACTTTGAGCCGCTCGGCGGTCTGTTCCCCGATAATAAGATTATGAGCGTTCCGCACATGCTTAATGATAGATTCATCGAATTCATCGCCTCCGAGACGTATAGCGTTGGTAACCACCATGCCCCCCAGAGAAATAACGGAAATCTCTGTGGTTCCCCCGCCGATGTCGCAGATCATGTGCCCCGCCGGTTCAAAGATAGGAATATCCGCCCCTATAGCGGCGGCCAGGCTCTCTTCAATCACCACCACTTCCCGCGCGCCGGCTTTGTAGGCGCTTTCTTCAACAGCCCGCTTTTCCACCTCGGTGATGCACGATGGAATCCCGATAACCATACGAGGTTTTACGAACCGGTAGCGCGGCAATACTTTGGAAATAAAATAGCGGATCATCTTTTCCGTGGATTCCAAATCCGCGATAACCCCGTCCCGCATGGGGCGTATGGCAATGATATTCCCCGGCGTTTTCCAGAGCATACGCTTCGCCTCGGCCCCCACAGCCATAACTTTTTTGGTTCCCCGTTCAACGGCGACTACTGACGGCTCATTGATAACGATTCCTTTTCCACGGATATAGATAAGGGTGTTACAGGTTCCCAAATCAATGCCAATATCTGATGAATTCCTTCCGAACATACATCCTCCCTGCGCTCAAAGCCTCGCCTCAAGCTTTTTGCTTGGTTACATATTAAGCCGGGTCCGGGCTGGTCCGTGGGTCGGATCGATCCGTACCGCTCTTCGCCATTCCGCCCGCGCCCTAGTCGGGTCCCCGCCGGCGGCATATACTTCTCCTAATTGATAATGAGCGTCGGCGTTCTCGCCGCCTTCTTCCAGGATGGCAAGGTACTGCGCCTCGGCGCCAACAGCGTCCCCGGATTTTCCATAAATCTCCCCGAGAAGAAGCCGGGCCGCCACGAGGATGTTGGAATCTCTGGATGTTTCCACACAACGAATCAAATACGCCCTCGCCGCGTCCGGTTCTTCCAACGCTAAATAAGAACGGGCTATGGACAGCAACAACAAGTCCGAAGGGGTCCGGTTTTGCGGGGCATCCGCGCCTCCGGCTCTTTCTGTTAGGGGATCCAAAACCAGTGAAAAGGCAGCTACACTGTTCCGGTAATCGTGAATTGCCGCGTACGCAAGCCCCAGGTACTCGGGCAGATCGCCGGCGGGATAATCCCCCTCTTTTGCCGCCGCGAGAAACTTAACCGCCATATCCGCATAGGCCGCACCCTTGTAATAATAGGCTTTACCCAATACATAGTGGATCCGCAAATCCCCCGGCCCTTCCCTGCATAAAAGCGCCTTCCTGAGCGACCAGATACACGCGTCAATATACGTTTGAATATCATAGCTGTTTATTTGAGCCACCGCACATTGATAGGCGGAAAACCCGTGAAGAGTAAGGAGGAAATAATCCATAGGCTGCGTTTCAAGCCGCGCACGACTCAGATCGAATATTTTTTCAAACGATCCTTCTTCCCATAGCCGGGTCAGCTCTTTTCTCTCGTTTCTCAACCTGTCTCTCCAGCTAAAAAAAACAATAACCCCTGATGAAATCAAAAGACCTATACAAACCACCGCCAGCATTGTATGAACGGTCCGCTTCCTGCGCACCTGAATACCGTACATGGATCGACTTTTTCTTTTCAACATGCCCTAAAGATATACTATGTTTTTTCATAAAAAGTCAACGTAATGATTCCCTATCCCGGCAATTCTCTGTTTGGAAAAACAACTCTGTAAAGCGGCAAGATACAGTCGAAGTATGTATGAAATAGTAGACAAGCCTTAAAATAACGCCGGTCCTCTCGTTATTTGCGGACCTGCTTCAGAGGTGAAGATTTCCAAGGGGGGGGCCGCCGCCCCTATCCTGACCATAGAGGCTGTTCCAAAACTGAAGTTTTGGAACAGCAACCATAGAAATATAAAAAAGCGATGAACCGGTAAGCCGGGTTCTGTGACATTAAAACATCCTGGGAAGTTTCAATATCAAACTGCCATCTATCTTGCGCGATCCTTACGGATGGTATCCACGCAGTCTACCCGCGGTATGAAACGGGCCGTTCAACCGCTGCTTGACTTTGCTCCTGATGAGGCTTGCCGTTTTTCGGCGAACCCGGATGAATGAAATGATTACCCTGGGGCAACCGTTCCATTTCCCGGACGCGCCGAAATCTTTCCGGCGGCGTTGCCGCCGCCGAGGTGGGCTCTTACCCCGCCCTTTCACCCTTACCGTCCGGGTTTCCGGGTAAGCCGAAAACCAAAACGGCGGTTTGCTTTCTGTTGCGCTGTCTGTCAAAAAGGGCTTTCGCCCTTTCCGCCCGGGTATTACCCGGCATCATGCCCTGCGGAGCCCGGACTTTCCTCAGGGGGACGGCGGCAATTCCCCACCCCCTGCGGCAGTCTGGTTCATCGCTGATTTATCGCTGATTTATCGCTGATTTATCAGCAGTTTCCCCGGGTAGTGTTCCAAATCTGAAATTTTGGAACACTACCGCCTCATTCGGAATACAATTCCCCGGAAAAACACGTTCCGCGGGTAATGGTATTCTCCCCTTCATTCCTCGTAATCAATGTTAACTTTTTCTTCTTCTTCGTCGTCTTCTTCCTCTTCGTCTTCTTCCTCAATATCATCCAAATCCGAAAGGCTTCCCGCATCTTCGGCGTTAAAGAATTCTTCTTCCCCTCCTTCTACTTCCTCATAAAAGAGGATACGGGAACAGTAAGGACAGAAAACGATAGTTTCTCCCAGTCTGACCTCATTGGCAAACTGGATGGGAAGGATCATGTGGCAGCCGGTACAAACGCCTCCCCGGATGGCGACTATACCCCGGCCCATTTTATTACGGATGATGCGTTCAAATTTAAAGAAAATTTCCGGGTCGAGGTCCATGGTCAGCGCCTGTTCCTTTTCTTTCAGGGTCTTGATCTGCGATTCTTTCTCCGTAATATCCGCCTCAACACCCGCCCGACGCTCGGCCAATTCCGTTTCCTGCTGTTCGATAAGATCGGCGCTCTGCTTCATCTGTTCGTCAAGCTCCGCCATAATCCGCCCTTCCCGCTGCATGTCCCGCCGGTACTGCTGTTCCTTCTCGGTGGTATCCCGGATTTCCTTATCCAGGGTTTCGTATTCCCGCTGGGTGCTGATGGAATCCATATTTTTTTCGGCTTTTTCCCGGGCCATTTCCGCTTCCGCGAGACGTTCCCGGTATTCCGCTTCCGCAGCGCGGGCTTTTTCGTATTCCTGATTATACTCAATAAACGACTTTTTGAGCCGGGCCAGCATTTCTTCCCGGGTCGTTAACAGTTTAGGAATTTCCTGAATTTCCTGTTCAAACACGATCTTTTGAGAAAGTACGTCTTGAAGGCTCCGCAGCTTCTCAAAAACGAGTTCCATTGCCATACACTCCCCCTAATGGTCCAGATAATCTTTTAATTTACGGCTTCGTCTGGGATGCCTGAGCCGTCGAAGAGCCTTAGCCTCAATCTGCCGTATCCGTTCCCTGGTTACGTTAAAGTAAAGGCCGACTTCTTCCAGGGTTAGAGAATACCCGTCTTTCAACCCGAACCGTAGTTCCAGTACCTCCTGCTCCCTGGAGGGCAGGGAGGAAAGCACCTGGGAAAGATTTTCCTGCAGGATAGTAAACGCGGTCTGGCTGGCGGGATTTTCCACGTCCTTGTCTTCAATGAAATCCCCTAAAAGGGAATCCTCCTCTTCCCCAATAGGGGTTTCAAGGCTGATAGGTTCCCGGGCCACATTTTTGACCTGCTTGACCCGCTGGGCGGTCCAGCCCAGACGTTCAGCGATCTCTTCATCCGTGGGCTC
>JAIRSS010000192.1 GCA_031255315.1 Spirochaetaceae bacterium | reverse complement strand
AAAGAACGGTTTCAGTTAGCGTAGCGCTTGGCCAGGGGAATGACCGGCTTGCTTCGGCATTATTTTTACAGCATTATCAGTTTTCCGCTCCGGCCATTCATAGAATTATATCTAAGTCTTTATAGTATATAGATTTACAAAGTAAATGCCGTTACCCTGGGGCCGGTCCTCTATGCGTTGTTTTTTCCCCCCCGCTGTGGTATGAATACCGGAGGAGCGGTGTATGGCGCGGACTGTTATATTGAAGAATTTTCGAATCATTGACGAATCCACCGATACGGCGGGGTCGGTACTCATTGAAAACGGCTGTATCAGCGCCCTGAGCCCCCGCTCCGCCGGCCTTGCCGGTTCGGGAGCCGCCGTCTGTATAGATGCGGAAGCCCTGCTTCCCGGCGGCGCGTCCGGCGGGCGGCTGGTCCTTATGCCCGCTTTTACGGACCTGCACGCTCACTTTCGGGATCCCTGCCGCACGGGCGGCCCCCTTCCGGCGGAAACTCTGGAATCCGCGTGCCTGGCCGCCGTTGCGGGAGGGTACGGGACGGTAGTCTGCATGGCCAACACCAATCCGCCGGTGGACGGCCTCAAAGCGGCGGCGGCCGTCAAGGATCGGGCCGACGCGGTGGGCCTTATCGATCTTTACCCGGCTATGGCTCTGACCGCCGGCATGGAAGGCCGCGTTCTTTCGGGCGTTGCCGCCCTTTCCCCCGGAGGCCCGTTTCCCCGGCTCCTGTCCGAAGACGGCCGGGATGTGGCCGACAACGACCTTTTCCGTGCGGCCCTTGCCGAGGCCCGCCGTTTGGGTCTTGCGGTCTCCTGCCACTGCGACGCCGGGGGGCCGGAAGCGAAGGCCCTCAAACACGCCGGAGCGGGCCGGGACGTATGGAGCCGTATTGAGGAGAACGTTGCTGTCCGCAGAGCCCTGAACCTGGGGAAGCAGGCGGACTGCCGTCTGCATATTGCCCATGTCTCTACCCGTGAAGCAGCGGACATGATCCGGACGGTCAAAGCCTCTCTCCGGAAGGCCCCGGCCCTTCGGGAGCGGGCCGGGCCGGAAGACGGGAGCGGCTTTGCTGTGACCTGCGAGGTTACACCCCATCATCTGGCCCTTACCAGGGAAACCGCCCACATCCTGGGGGAAGAATCCCACGGCCGGGTGAACCCGCCCCTCAGAACCGAAGCGGACCGGCAGGCCCTTATCGCGGCGATCCTGGATGGAACCGTAGACGCTGTCGCCACCGACCACGCCCCTCATGGGGAAGCGGACAAGGCAAACGGCGCGCCGGGCTTTGCGGGTCTTGAGACCGCTTTTGCCGTATGCAGAACGGAACTGGTCAGGGAAGACCGCCTGAGCCTGTCCCGGCTCTCCGCCCTGATGAGCGCCAATCCCGCCCGCATTCTGGGCCTGGGTCAAAGCCGCGGCCGCATCGCCCCGGGGTTTCGGGCGGACATCGTAATCGTTGACGCCGAAGCTCCGTGGACGGTGAAGCCCGCGGCTTTCAGAACACGGGGAAAGAATTCTCCCTTCATTGGGCGGAAACTAGTGGGGCGCGTTCTTATGACGCTGCATGAGGGGCGGGTGGTATATGAGGCCCCCCGTCCGGCGTAAATCCGTTAGACGATGATGAGCAGTTTGTTGCGCTTCTCGCTTAAAATCCCAAAAAATCCCCTTACAGGCGATTTTTACCCTGCAAACTCCGTCGGACCGAAAGTCCGCGGCAGGCCGGATAACCGGGATTTTTGCGTTGCTAATCGTGCAAAAATCCACAAGCGCACCAGGCCGCTAATACTGAAGAGCATGAACAAACCATAAACCAAATATGAGGAACAGCGTAATGTATAGTATTGATAAACTCTACGAAGCGGTAGCTGAGAACGGCCCGGTCTGCGTTGGCCTGGATACGGCTCCGTCCTACCTGCCCCCGGCCTTTTTCCGGGGAGCCGCTTCGGAAGCCGACGCGGTTTTAGCGTATAACCGCGCCGTGATAGCCGCCACTGCGGACGCGGCGGCCTGTTACAAAGTGCAGATCGCCTATTACGAGGCCCTGGGGCTCGCCGGACTTGCGGCCTATGCCCAAACCCTCTCGGCTATTCGGGAACGGGGATGCCTGACCATCGCCGACATCAAACGGGGGGATATTGCGGACACAGCCCGGCAGTACGCCAAGGCCCATTTCGAGGGAGACTTTGAAGCGGACTTCGTTACGCTTTCCCCATATATGGGGATGGATTCCATCGAACCCTGGTTCTCGTATGCCGAAACCACAGGCAAAGGGGCTTTTGTGCTCATGCGTACCTCCAATACGGGCATGAGGGACTTTGAATACCAGGAGCTTAGGGCTGGAGGCCGCCTTTACGACGCGGTAGGGGACCGGCTTTCGGAACTGGCGGAAGCCAGACGGGGTACGTACGGGTACGGAGCTTTTGGCGCGGTAGTAGGGGCTGATCCCAAGTCCGGCGCCGAACGGCGGGAAGCGGCCGCCATCAGGAAGCGGCGGGCGAATCTCTTCTTCCTTATTCCCGGTTACGGCGCTCAAGGCGGCGCGGCCGGCGACGCGGCCCTTCTCCTCAGAGACGGCAACGGCGGGGTGGTCAACGCCTCCCGGAGCATCCTTAAGGCGTGGCAAACCTCCCCGTCCGCCCGGGAGGGGGAAGTCTCCCGGGACGCCGCCGCCGAAGCCGCCCGGAACGCCGTTCTGGATATGCGGGACGCTCTGCGGGCCGCTGTACAGGCCGTGGCTGCGGGAGACGCCGGGTGATCCCATTCCCCCGGGAACGGCGGACGTTCCTCTGCGAAGTTCTCGATAAGCGCCGGATCAATCATGAGATATTCCGATTGGATATAGCCTGGCCGGGTCCGCCTCCCCGGGCGGGTCAATTCTTCCTGGTTAGGCCGGAACATACCGGCTGCTTTCTGAGCCGGCCTCTCAGCGCCGCCCTCTGGGAGCCGGACCGCGCCGTCATCCGTTTCATGATCGCCCTGCGGGGTAAAGGGACGGCGGAGTTAGCCGGCCTGGGATGCGGCGGCAGGGCGGAGCTTACCGGTCCGTTGGGAAACGCCTGGACGGATCTTCTGCCGGCTGAAAAAGGCGGCGGCGCAACCGCCCTGGTTGGAGGCGGTATAGGCATAGCCCCCCTCCTCGCTCTGGCTTTGGAACTCCGGGACGCCGGCGCGGGGTTTGATTTCTACGCGGGCTTTAAAACCCTGACATCCAACCCGAACGACCGGGAATACGGGGAGCTTTTTGGACCGTTGTTCCCCGGAGAAATCATCCTTGCCACTGAAGACGGCAGCCGGGGGAACACAGGGCGTATCCCTAGTTTTCTTGACCCCGGCACATACCGCACGGTCTGCGCTTGCGGCCCGGAACCCATGCTTAAGGCGGTAACGGATGTATGCGCGGCGGCGGCGGTTCCCTGTTTCATCAGCCTGGAACGGCGTATGGCCTGCGGAGCGGGCGCCTGTCTCGGATGTACGGTAAGAACCACCCGGGGAAACAGACGGTGTTGCGCGGACGGTCCGGTTTTTCCAGCCGCGGAGATTTTGTTTGATGAGTGAGGCTGTTCCAAACCTGAAGTTTTGGAACAGTCTCGAGTGATTTGATGTTTTTATATTTCATGAGGATGCGAACCTATGGGCCAAACCATACATGGACGGCGTAACCGCCCGCAGGAAAATGCGGCAAAACCGCCGCCCGATCTTTCGGTTACGATTGGGGGGATACGCTTTGTCAACCCCGTCATCGCCGCGTCGGGAACCTTCGGCTATGGCCGGGAATACCAGGGGCTTATCGAAGTCTCCCGGCTGGGAGGCATCTGTACCAAAGGCCTTACCCTCCGCCCCCGGCCCGGCAACAGGGGGATACGGCTCTGGGAAAGTCCGGCGGGACTCCTCAACTCCATCGGTCTTGAGAACCCCGGCGTTTCCGCCTTCATCGAAACGGAACTCCCGCGCCTCCGCGCCCTGGGCCCGGTGGTGATAGCGAATCTGTCCGGCTCCTCTGTTGAGGAATACGCCGAAGGCGCCCGGCTTCTTAACGCCGCGCCGGTGGACATGGTTGAACTCAACATCTCCTGCCCCAACGTTAAAGCCGGCGGCATGACTTTTGGCCTGGACCGTGAAGCGGCAGCCTCGGTAACCGCTCCGGTACGGCGGGTCCTAAACGGCAAGCCCCTTATCGTAAAACTTTCCCCCAACGCCCCCTGCCTGGCCGAGGTAGCCGCCGCCTGTGTGAATGCCGGAGCGGACGCCCTCTCCCTGGTGAACACTTTCAAGGCCATGGCGATTGATGTTGAACGGCGGAAACCAGTCTTTGATAACATAAGCGCCGGTCTTTCCGGTCCCGCCGTCAAACCTATCGCCCTCAGAATGGTCTGGGAACTTCGGGATGCCGTGAAGGTTCCCCTGATAGGCGTGGGCGGCATAGCCCGGACGGAAGACGCCCTGGAATACCTTATGGCGGGCGCCGCCGCCGTCCAGATTGGGTCCGCCACCTTCGCCCACCCCCAGACAATGACCGAAATCATTGACGGGATCGCCGCTTATATGAAACGGAAGAACGTTACACGCCTGGAGGAATTGGATATCCGGGGCACCAGATAATAACGGCGGGATTCTGAAAGAAATGTATGGTTTAAAAGTATGACCCCGCAGCCTCTGCCGCGGGGATTCTTATTGAGACCTTTGATACAGGGGAAAACTACAGTCCCATGGCAAAGGAAAGAGACATGCCATTCGTCCTAAGGGCAACATAATCCCCTTTCAGCGGGACATCCTTTGAATCAAGATAAAAATAGAAATAATCCCGCAAGTCGGGGTCTCTGGGATCAGCTATACGGACTTCACCCGTATCCCCATCTACGAAGAGCTTAACCGGCACCGGGGCGGAAAGATTTTCCGAGGTAAGGAGATACGCGTATTCGTTCAGATCAACGGTATCCACCAACTCCATCCGGGAATGAGAATAGCTGCGGTAAACTTGAGCGCTCAATCCGCTGGGAATATCTTTGGAGCCGGGATTCTCATCGTAGTTCAGCCATAAAAGATATGAATCACCAGAACCCCAGGAAGCCCTGTCAAGCACCCTATCCCCAAAGATATGGATACCGAACCCGCCGTGGCCGTCTTCAGCCCCTGTTTCATAGCGGGCGTTGAATTCATAAATCATGGCGCTGCTTTGAGGCACCGTAAAATTCACCTTCGCCAGACCCGCTTTTACATCATTTTGCACTAACCGTTCGCCGGCAAACTGCCAGTTCCCCGCGGCAAAACGATATGTTGGTATTTGACTCTGAGCATACACGCCTGATGCCACGCCAATTACCGCCAGAAAAAAAACCACTCGTTTCATTAACTACCCCCATCGCATAAAAATTTGACTTCTTCCCCGTGCGCTCCCTTTACTATGCCGATATAGATAAGATTCCCCTTTCCATAGACCATATTACAGGAGAAAATTTCACGGTTATATTTATTGTAACATGTATTGGGAAAAAAGGTTACTTTTTTTCGCTATAATTATAGCGTAAAATTTGTACAATCAGCCTCCTTGCCAAGCTCCCAGCCCTCTTTACAAAGGAAGCTGTTAAGTAAGAAACTGAGGGAATGTCAGACATCATGCCGGATTCTCCGGCTAAACAAACTGAACGCCCGGACGCGGCGGATCGGTTGGGAACGGAAGGGGTTGGTAAACTGCTCTTGCGGTTTTCTATACCCGCTATCAGCGGGATGCTCGTAAACGCTCTTTACAATGTGGTAGACCGGATTTTTGTAGGCCGGGGAGTGAATGAGGTAGCATTGGGCGGCCTTTCGCTGGTTTTGCCGTTAATGACTATCAGCATGGCCTTCGCGATGCTCTTTGGGATAGGGGCGGCGAACATGATTTCCATGCGCCTGGGCCAGAGACGGCGGGAGGACGCGGAAAACGCCCTGAATCACTGTTTTTTGCTCCTGACGCTCGCCGGGATCGTGATTATGGTGGCCCAGCTCATCTTCTTGGACGGCATCCTTTCTCTGTTGGGAGCCCAGGAAGGAAGCGAATCGTTAACCTACGCCCGGAATTATTACCGTATTATCCTCTTTGGCCAGGTATTCATGATGTTGGGCTTTGGGTTTTCTCATTGTACCCGCGCTCAAGGATTTCCCACAGTTACCATGATCAGTATGTTCATAGGCGCGGGGACCAATATACTCCTGGATCCGATTTTTATTTTCAAGTTCAACTGGGGGGTTGAGGGCGCGGCCTGGGCCACGATTATCTCTCAGCTCATTTCGGCGGTTTGGATTCTGTCTTTCAGTTTCAGCAAGAGGGCGGTGATCCGGCTGCGCCTTCGTTCTTTTAAGCCCTCCGTAAAGACGGTGTTCCAGATTATTACCTTTGGATCGGCCCAGTTCCTTCTACAGTTCATCATGTCAGGCGTACAACTCCTTAATAACATGAGCATGGGCTGGTATGGGGCGGAAAGCCTGGGGGTGGCCAACGGCGGGGACATTGCCCTGTCGGGGATGAATATATGCGGTTCCATCATCATGTTAATTTTGATGCCGGTCTTTGGGATCAACCAGGGGGCCCAGCCCATCCTGGGGTATAATTATGGAGCGAAAAAATTTGACCGGGTTATGAAAGCCTACCTGGAGGCGGTGGGAGGCGCCACCGCGATTTGTGTCGCCGGTTTCATCATCTGCCAAACGCTCCCCGGTTTCCTGGTGAGCATCTTCGCCCCCGACGGCAGTCCGGCCCTCCTTTCCTTTACCCCGTGGGCCATACGGATAATAACCCTGATACTGCCCTTAAACGGCTTCCAGATCGTATCGTCCAACATGTTCGTCGTAACAGGCCGTCCGAGAACTTCGATCTTCCTCACCATGCTCCGGCAATTCATCGCCCTTATTCCCTGTATACTCATCTTTGGCAGACTCTGGAAGCTCTGGGGCGTAGCCCTGGCCTCACCGGTGGCCGATGGATTTTCTTTTATAATAACAACCGTATTCATCGTCATTGAACTGAAAAAACTGCGGAAAGCGGGGAGTGCCGCCCATGAGAACTAATCACGTTACCGTTTGACCCATTCATTGATGAATTGCAGGGCGTATTGTTGTACTCCGTCAAAATAGGTATCAATGAAGGCGGCAAGGTCCCCGCCGACATAACGGTAGTGCCAACTTTCCCAGCGATACCCGGTAACGGCTTCCATACCCTGGGGGAAGGACAGAGACCAGCCGAAGCTGCGGGCGTTGGCGGCCATCCACCGGCCTGCCGGGGTTTGGGCAAAGTGGTCCCCGATAGAGCCGTCCGGGGCGCCGAAATCCACTACCAGCCCCAGCTGGTGCTGGCTGCAACCTGGCCGGGCGGATTCCCGGTCCGCTGCTTCCCGGCCCATTTCCGCAACATTACGGCTGTAGACTTCCCCCTGGTATTCGTAGGATCGGTACGCCGAGGAAACGGTGAGGGTTATCCCGCCGGTACGGGCGGCGGCGGCCATCTCGTGCAGGGAATTCGCCGCGGCCTGCCTGAGCCGGTGGCCCGGACGGTTTACGACGAAAGAGCCGCCGGAGAGTTCTGTCAGGTCCTCCGGGGCGTAATCGTCAGGAAGGGGGTGGGTCTTGTCCACCAAAACCCAGAGGAAGGGGTCCCCGCTAAGACAAACGAGGAGGTCCAGGATAAAGGACGGCCCCTCTGCGGCGGCTTCAATACGCCGGGCCAGATCCGGAGGAATGCCCGCGTCATCCAGAAGGCCGCTCAGGAAACGGTCGAATGCGGCCTCCTGGTCCCGTTCGGACAGGTATTGGCCCAGGTCCGTTTCAGGCCCGTCCGGGAGAGCGCCGGAATCCGCTTCAATCAGAACAGCGCCTTCGGGGGAGAGAGAGGGCGGCGCCGGTTTTGAACAGGAAATACCGTATACGAAAAAAAAAGCGGCAAGAAAAAAAAGAAGATATCGTGCTGTCATTAGTTCGATCATCGGCAGAAAAGCGCCGCCTTTCAAGCGCCCGAGGTATTCTTGTATGGACCGGCCTCCGTTGCGAAATATCTCACGAGAAGGGCGCGGCCCCTGCCCCGAGCTTGCTCCCGGATTCTTCATTCCCCGGCGTAACGTGTTGACAGGGGTTCATTTTTTGCGGAATCATACGTGCGAGGAGATGATGTAATGATAGAATACAAGACAAAAGGGACCTGTTCCAGGCGGATCACCTTTGCTATTGAGGACGGAAAAGTCCGATCTGTGTCTTTCAAAGGCGGTTGTGAGGGGAATCTAAAAGCCCTTTCGCTGTTGGTTGAAGGTATGGACGGACGCGAACTCGTCAACCGCCTCAAGGGGATCCGCTGCGGAAGGAAGGGAACTTCCTGCGCGGATCAGCTGGCTCAGGCGGTCGATACAGCCCTCCCCGGAAACGGCTAAGGGGACTCTGAGTGAGAATCCTGCATTTCCAGAAGGAGATCTATCTGTTTAAGGATATATTCTTGAAATTGGGGGTTCAATTCCTTAAAAAGGCTTACCAGTTTGGTGAATTCTTCGTCAGGATTGACGACAAACATTTCACCTTCCCCTTTTCGAAGCCATTTCTCGTTTACTCTAAAGGCGGCGCAGATTAATTTAACGATCCGGTCGTTGACCTTCCGTTTCTCAACCTCCACCCCCGCAAGGTACCCGCTCGAAAGCGATATGACCTTGGAGAATTTAATTTG
>JAIRSS010000182.1 GCA_031255315.1 Spirochaetaceae bacterium | reverse complement strand
GCCGGCGAGGGGGGTATTCCCCGCAGTATCAGAGGCCTGTCCGGCATAGCCACCACCCGAGGGCTTGCCGCATCCGCCGGGTCCCCGATAAGCACGGTGGTTACGCCTCCGGAACTAAGTATCAGCCCTGTTTCGCCAAGGGTCTTGTGCGTTACCCGGTCCGTGGACTCCGCCTTTTCCATACGGTTCAGGGCCAGGGAAAACCCGGACGAGAAGACAAACGCAAGCAAAAGGACGAAAAAGATGGAAAAGGCCGAAGACATGGCGCGTCTGACCGAATAACTGAGGGAAAAGAGGGTGGTGCAGTAAATCACCGGGCAAAGGGAATTTTTGGCCGCCGCGACAAAGGCCACGGACGAGTCTACGATATGTGCGGGGATTGCGCGGACCGCGCCGGTCCAGACAAAGAAGAACCGGATGCTCACTATTAGAAGAAACAACAAAATAAAAAAGTTGTTAAAAAAGAGCGCCAGTCGCGCAAGATTTTTCATTTCCCTGTTGATTTCCCTCTGATTTAATATATTGATTTACTATGCACGGGTAAGGGTTCTTCCAAAATAATCAGCGACATGACTTCGGTTATTTTATCAATGTTCTTATGCCGTCTTTGCATAAGGCTAAAGTCCTTTACAAATTGACGACTGAATTCCGGAACAAGCATTCTTCAGCCTTACAGGGCCTGTTTCAGACTTGCTTTCAGTTCCTCCCGTGTCCGGCATGACGCGGGGTCTGTGAAAACAGCACCGGGAACTTCCCCCCTCACTATGGCCTCGGCTTTTTGTATAGCGGCCAGAGTCACCGTATTGGGGGTATGCTCCGCTTTCCCACAACGGGGGTAAACATACCCGGCATCGGTCCAGGTTTGGGGAATTTCGATGTTTTCTACGGTATTTGCGGCGTTCATATACGGCTCCTTGCCATTAACTATACTCCATTTTTGGGGGAAAGGCAACCATTCGCAATTCGGGGTTCCAAATTATTTAACAAAAAGCGTTTCCACGGCGGAATTTTAACCTACAACTCCCCACATTCACGCCGTCTTTCCTTTTTCTCCAAAAAGCGCCATACTCTTTGCCGTGAAATATTTCCTCCGGGCGGGTATAGTCTGTTTCAGCCTCCTCTCCCTGGGAACCTTCCTCGGTTCGCTTTACATGGTCCGTAATCTCTACGTACAATCCGCGCCCGAAGCCGCCGCAGCCATCAATTACCACTTCTCACTGTATCTGCCGGATAACCGCAACTCCTTTTTTACGGGGATTATCGACGGGGCGGAGCGGGCCGCGTCGGAAATGAATGTTGCCATTTCCATACACTCTATCGATCCGGTAAAGAACGAGCTGGAAATGGCCTCTTATACCGGCGTGGACGGGGTTATTGTCTGTCCCTATCTGGAAGACGCACTGGCGCGCCGGCAACTGGACAAGCTGGGGCAGATTCCGGTGGTGATCATCAACCACAACATACCGAATGATCAGCCCTGGCCCTTTATCGGCACCAACAACTTCGACGTGGGCCGACATATCGGTATGCTGCTGGGGAATGCCGGGGACGGGCCTATCCGTCTGGCGATGGTGTATAGCGACAAGTCGCCGGGCATCTACGGCGAGCGGGAATTGGTAGAGATGGGCATCGCCGCCGTTCTGGGCGGCCGCCTTGCCGCGCCGATTACGGGTTTCAGGACGAACCTTAACCCGCTGGACGCGGAGGAACTGCTCTACCGGCTCTTCCGCAGTAACCCGGACATCAATACCATCGTTTTTACAGACCCCAACGATACCATAGCCGCCGCCCAGACCCTTGTCGACATGAACCTGGTCGGCCGCGTCCGGGTGATAGGCTTCGGCACGGATCCGGGAATAGAGGAAAATATCAGGAAGGGGGTGATTGCCTCCAGCATCGTAATCAACGCCGAGCGTATCGGCTACGAGGCGGTACGGTCACTCGCGACATTGCGGCGCACCGGGTACACCGCCGCGTCCGTTGACACGGGGATAGAGATCATCGACGGGAGTTCGCTCAAATGAACGCCTCCGGATATATTCCCCGGCAAGGCCGATGGCAGGGCCAACGGCAAGGCCGACGGCAGCAGATACGCCGCCGCTTTCCCCATTCTTTCCGGCTGCAGATGCTGGCAAGCGTAAGCGGGGTGGGCATCATCCTGGTCTTTTCCACGGCCTACATCCTCTTTTCCGCCAAGAACTTGCAGAACATTCAGGATAGCAGTTTTGAACAGGAGCGGTTTATCAAAAGCATTCAGGAGGATCTGGCGGCATACCAGGAGCCGCTCCTCGAATACCTTTCCACCCGGTCCTCAAACGCCCTTGCCCGGATTATCACCGATTCGCAGGCCCTGCGGAACAAACTTCCGGCCTACAGCCCTATAACGGCGGACAAGACGGAACTTAAGGAACGGGAAATCTACTTTCTGATATACGCCTACCTGGACATGGCGGATCGCGCTGTAGAGGAAAAACGGGGCAGGAACATAGCGGCCTACACCCGTATCTACGATGAAATGGCCGGCCTTCTGGCGTATATTAACGAAGAAATCGAAGCGGTTAATACCGGGCGCTTTAGCAACCAGTTGGATGCCTACGAACTTTTTATCGCCGAGTTGGGAACCATCCAATTCTGGAATCTCCTCCTGATCATCTTCGTGTCGCTGCTTTCGGTGCTGCTCCTCTTCCATTCGGCGGGAGGGATCACCGCCCCGCTGGTCCGTCTCTCGGCGCTGGCCGCGGAGCTGTCTTCGGGGAACTTTGCAATACCCGACATCCAGACCGGCTCGGTTGCGGAAATGGATCAGGTGGTGGAAGC
>JAIRSS010000141.1 GCA_031255315.1 Spirochaetaceae bacterium | reverse complement strand
ACCCTGATTTTGAGCGCAGGCTGAAAGACGTGGCGGGGTTGTACATGGATCCGCCTGAAAATGCGATAATTCTTTGTGTGGACGGGAAAACACAGATACAGGCGCCCGGGCGGACCCGGCCGGTTCTTCCGATATTGCCGCGAGTGCCTGAACGGCGGACCGCGGATTATGTGAGGCATGGAACAACGATGCTTTTTGCTCAGCGGGAACGTCACCGGGGAATGCAGGGGGGCGCACAAAGCGGAGGATTACCCGGTGTTTCTGAAAAAAGCAGACAAAGAGAGCGGGAAGGGGAAGACGTTACCTATTATCGCCGACAATTACGCAACGCATAAAACGAAGGAAGTGAGAGCATATTTTGAAACGAAGGGCGGTTGTTTTGTAACGCATTTCATACCGGCCCGTTCGTCATGGCTGAATTGAGTGGAGTGGTGGTTTGCGGAAATAACGAATAAAAGGATACGGCGGGAAAGCCGGGGATCGGTGGGGCAACTGGAAAAAGCGGTTAAAGACTATATCAGAGCATGGAACGCTTCCGGTCGCAGTTTCAAATGGGTGAAGAAGCCGGAAGATATTTTGGCAAAGATTCAAAAGGCCAAAACCAATACGGTTATGCAAAATGTATAAGACAGAACAATGACACTGTTAGCAAAGGAGTAGCTTAAGAAACGCAATAAGAATAAAGCCGGGAAAGTTTGTGTCCGATTTCTCATACCGGACAGTCAGCCGCCGGTTCTCTTTCAGCTTTCCAAATATCCTCTCCATCAATCCCCGTTTCTTATATCTTTCCCGGTCATATGCTATTTCTTTTCTCCGACTCCTTCTCCCCGGCGTCACCGCCGTATTGTCGTTTCCTTCCAGCTCCCGCCGGAATCCATCGCTGTCATAGCCACGGCCCGCCATCGCCGCGCGCCCTGTTATATCTTCGGCCAGCTCCGCCGCCGCGCTCACATCATGAATCCGCCCGTCGCTCAACAATCCCTCCACAAGCTTCCCCTCGCCCTTCGCCGCCGCGTGAAACCTGGCACTTTCCCCACGCGGCTCCTCTCTTTTGTCCGCGGCATCCTTTTTGCCCGCCGCCGCGCCGATGGACTTTCATCGTCGCGCCGTCAATTGTCACTTCGTTAAAAGGCTTTCCTTTGCCTGGAGCTTTGTCAGGATTCCCCCCCCCCCCCTGGGGAAACCGGTCATATATCACATGCCAATAGTCGCATTCCAAAGGCGAACCCCGCCACGGGCGGCTGGCCCTCAGAATATACAGTGTCCCATAAAACAACTGGCAATGTGACGCCTTGGGCGGCCGCCCTTTCCAGATGCAATCCCCTCTGATTAAACACTTCCCCGCTTATCGGATACAAGCGCTTGTTTTCTTCCATGCGCCGCTCCCCTCCGCCGACATCCTGTCACGGCCTCCTTTTTGTTTCAACCTTTGCTAACAGTGTCTAGTAGTATTCCCTCTCCATTGCTGCAATTTCCGATGTCTGTACGGCCAATGCTTTCAGGCTTAAACTCTTTACCGCCAATGGTAGTATTATTATCCCATGTAGTATTCCACTGTATGACATTGAAATTAATGCTGCCGCTATATTAGGTCCTAACGCCGATCTGTCCTCAAAATGTGTCAACATCGCAACTATTCCAATAATTACGGCAATAAAACCCGCAATCCATGTTACAGCGCCATATAATTTGAAAAAATTACGGGCGTTTATTAATTTTTTCCGTTTCTTTTTTTAATGAAACAGAAAACGCCAACCCCGCTCCCTTAAAACCCAATAGTATACTGAGGCTGTTCCAAAACTGAAGTTTTTGAACATGCGCTGCTTACAAAGAAGAATGGGAATATTCCGACGCTTATAATACTGGGAATATCCAGATAGGTCCATACTCTATCGCCCGATGTAATAATTGGCAAAATAAACCCGGAAAAAAATACTATACTGGAGAGTTGGGACATTTGTCAGAAACGCTGGACTCCTCGATCCGTTCCTTTACCTGGGGCGGCGCAGTGCTTCAGCAGCCTCCGGGGCCGCATTGGGCCGTCTGTATATCAGGCGTTTCAGCCGGAGCGGGATTCCCGGTTCCTGGAGGGCCGCCGTTTCACCTTCACCGGAATCCGGGGAAGTATGATATACTCAAACTATGAAAATCGAAGCATCTCTGGAAAAATTTATTTTCCGTTGTTCATGTTGTTTGCTGGCCTCTATGGTTTTTCTTTCCTGTATGGAAGCCCGCACCGCTGTCCGGCGGGACCCGCCGGAGCGGGTGGAAGAAGCGATCCGCCCTCCGGCGATTGACCGGGCGGTTGAACGGGTTAAGGCTAACGGAGCGGAAATCGGAAAGTATTTTGTCACCGGCGAAAATGATCAGATCGCCGTCAAAGCGGATATTCGGGAAGGGGACGCCGAATTTGAGGTTCAGTACGATATCGAAGAGTGGGATGATTCCGAAACTCCGCCGGCTGGGGAAAGCCTGCTCGTCCGGTTTTCCGTGGAGGATAAACGAACCGGAGAACGGCAGGCGGCTTCTTTTCGCTGGCGGATACCGGAAGACGCGGCGGGGATCCTGCTGGCCTTTGACGATGATTACCGGCAAACCTGGGAGGAGTATTTCGATATACTTGACGACTACGGCGCCCGGGCGACGTATTTTGTCCAGGGGGAATTATCTGATTTCTGTTTTCGCGCCTTATCCCGGGGGCATGACATCGGCTACCATACTATTAATCATTTGAATCTGCCCAAAGTGAGCGCCGGGGAGTTTTACTACGAGACGACGTCCGATATTGATTCGTTCCGCCGGGCGGGCGTCCCGATTAAGGCCTTTGCGTACCCCTTTGGCCTTTCGGAGCCCTGGATGCGGGAGGCTTTGACCAGCGCCTTTGCGATACAGCGGGGTTTTGGGGTAACCTTTCGGGTGTATTCTGCGGAAGACATCCGAAAGGGATATATCGCGTCGCGGTCTATAGACAATATCCTGTTCCAGGAAGAGGAATCTTTCGAGGCTGTGATTACCGGTATGTTCAGAACCCTCAAATTTCTGGGAGGGGAGCGCGTGCTGCCCATCACGACCCACGACATTTCCGATACGGCCCAATGGGGCATCAAGCCCCGCCGGCTGGAATACCTCCTGCGGGCCGCCCGGTTCTTTAAACTGAAATTCTACCGGTATTCGGATTTTTTCCCGGACCCGCCGGGAACCGGTCCGGCTGAATAGCCTCGTGAAATACACGGACCGCCGGCGGCGGCAAGTGGAAGGGCATATATGCCCCGGCTGTGCGCATATACTGATAAAGATACCGCCAAAATACCCGGCAGCCCAGACAACACGGAGTTTGTAGGGTCAAAAATCGTCTGATCGGCGATTTTTGAAGGGGGTTTTAAAAGCGCGAAGCGCGGCAAACTCCTCGCGCCGCGTCATAGCCCATCTCCGCCAGGGCTTGTCCGGCTTCCGCAAGTTCATCGTAGGCCGCCGTCTTGTCCGCATAGATGATGGAGTTCTCATGGCCTTTGCCTAAAAGCAGTACCAGATCGCCGGGCCGCGCCAGGGAAAAAGCCTGCCTAATGGCGGCGGGGCGGTTGGGGATAAGGAAGAGGTCTTCTCCCCTTCTCCGGCCCGGACAACCCGCGGCAATCTCTTCCAGAATAGTCATGGAGTCTTCCCCGCGAGGGTCCTCATCAGTGAGGACCACCAGGTCCGACCAGCGTGCGGCGATGCGTCCCTGTTCTGGCCGCTTGACCGTGTCCCGTTCCCCCGCAGACCCGAATACGGCGATGATCCGGCCCCCCGACGAGTCCAGCCGTTTCCGCAGGGGAGGGAATACGGCGTCAAAGGAAGAGGGCGTATGGGCGTAATCCACCAGGACCTCAAAGGGCTGCCCCCGGTTTATGGCCGTCATCCGTCCCCAGACGGGTTTGAGACGGGGGACCAGGGGGGTCAGCGTCTCTACCGGTACGGAAAGGATGCCCGATACGGCGAGGAGGGCGGCAAGGACGTTCCCCGCGTTAAAGGCGCCCGGCAAACGATCCGTGATGTCCAGCATCCCCCCGGACCCACAGGAGCCGCCGTTTCGGACCCGGAAGCGGTTTCCCCGGATGCCGCTTTCAATTGATACCAGAGACAGATCGGCTTCCCTTCCCTGCGTACTGTACGAATAGGTCCGCGCTTGTGTGGCGGCGGCAAAATAAGCGGCGCTCTCGTCATCCGCGTTTACCACGCCGAAACAGGGAACTTCTACCGGATGTGTCGCCTCATCTCCGTTCCGGCTTGGGCCAAAACGCTTGAAATGGGAAACGGCGTCCAACGCCCTGAATAAATTGGCTTTGTCGTGGCGGTACTGTTCCCAGGAACCGTGAAATTCCAGATGCTCATGGGTTACACGGGTCATAACCGCCGCGTCAAAGGCCGCGTCCCCCATGCGGTTGGTCCGGGAGGACAGTCCATGGGAGCTGGATTCCAGGATGGCGAATTCCGTTCCCTGGTCCCGCATATCCGCCAAAAGCCGGTGTATGGCTGTGGCTTCCGGGGTAGTCTGGTGCTGGGGGTTCCATTGTTCCTCCCCGCCGTCTGAATAGCTGACGGTGGAGATGAATCCCGTCTTCCTGCCCAACAGGGTAAGGAGTTGGTAGATGAGATACACGGTGGTGCTTTTTCCTTCCGTGCCGGTTACCCCGATTACCGCCAAATGCCGGGAAGGATAGCCGTAAAAAGCATCCGCCACCGGCGACATGGCGAACCGGGAATCCCGTACCCGGATGTAGACCGCCCCGTCCCGGTATTCCGCCAGGGGTTCCTGGTGAATGATGACCGCCGCGCCTCCGGCAAGAGCGGCGGGAATAAAGGCGTGGCCGTCGGCGTGAAGTCCTCGCAGGGCGAAGTACAGGGCGCCGGGCCGTACCTGGCGGGAATCGAACTCAAGGCTCGTTACCGCCGGATCAAAGGAGAATCCTCCCGGCCCTCCCCGAACAAGGCCAGCAGTTTCGATATATCCCGCCTTTCCGGCGGTTTCGGGTGTAAAAAACGATGAAAGCCGTCTTTCCATGTTATTCTCCAAAGACTACGGCGGTGAAGGTGAATAGTTTAGCCCCCATCTGATCATACGAGCGGGCGGGAAGTCCCGCCTTTACGCAGATGTAGTCCAGATACTCGTCCAGGTTCCATCCCTGTTCTACCGGGACCTGGGGGAGCAATACGCCGGACCTTCCCCGGTGAACTAGATAGAGGCCGTGAATCCCCACTTTGACGCGCCGGGGATCGACGCAGGGTTCCAGGGGGGAAAGAACGGAAATCTCAATACGGCAGGCTGCGAGTTCGTCCCCGGAAAGGGGAGGAAAGCGGGGGTCCCGAAAGGCGGCTTCCACCGCCATAGTCCTGACGGTTTTTTCCAGTGGTTCCGGCGACGTCAGGCGGCCTATGCAGCCTCGGAGCCGCCCCTGTTTATGCAGGGTAACGAAGG
>JAIRSS010000080.1 GCA_031255315.1 Spirochaetaceae bacterium | reverse complement strand
CTGCCATGGGACATTTGAAGAGTTCAAGAGATCGATAGATGATTGCGTTTCAGGATCGAATGGGAAGCATAAGAAAAAAACCGCTTCCCTTATTTCGGAAAACTTTCAGTTGTTCGCCGATGTTTTTACATCGGCTGCCTAATGATGTTTTCATGCCTAAAGCAGTATATCATCCTCCCCTATCCCGACTCAAGCTCAAAGCTGACCGCCTAAAGGCGGTGGTTTTATACCTGGCACATGGAAAATGAATTTATAGAAAGACTAACCGGAATATGTTTTGAAATAACCATTTTAGGAATATAAAAATAATTTAGACGACGTTTTTTTTAGACCAGTAACCAACAACCCGATGCCATAGACAGCATCGGGTGTGTAATTTGTTCTTTTACACTTTTCTTTCGATTACCCTATTTTATCCGCACCGTCTTGTTCGCATAATCAAAAATGACAATGTTTTCAATATCGGTTTATCTTCCAGACAGTCAATAACATTTTGGTTAAATACATCAATAATTATTTCATGCTGTTCAGGCTCTTTTTAGTAAAATCCGGCAACTTTTACCTCGCATTTTTTTAGTAATACTATGGTATCGTTTTCGATAAACTGAACATAGACATAAAATATTGTATCTTCGTTTCCTCTTCGATACTGCTTATAATAATCATCACCGGCATAAGTTATATTGAACTCACCCAAAATGTTTTAATTGAAAACATTCTGAATGAAATGAGCATCCCATCATCTTTTCTGTAATGCGTGGTATTTCTTTAAGTTTATTCATGAATACATCTTTTTGAATTTTTAATTTGTATTGAATCGGATCGTGAAATTCATAGCTCTTGTCATCCATGATGGGACGCGCATATAAAACTCCGGTTATTATGAGAATTAAAGCTATAAAAAAGAACTTATTTTTTTTTGTCCACTGTTTTCTCCAGAATACATTCTGGACATAAAAAGTTCTTTTGTCAATTAATTTTTTAGGGGCTATTGCGCATAACAGGACTGGTTACGCTTCGCCGCTAAAGCGGTTCGGGGTTCCGTTCGCCCAGGTCAGTCGCTGCGCTCCTTCCCACAGCTCACTCCACCCACATTTTGCCAGCCCTGGCCGCGCTTCCTGTGGAAGCGATGCTTCGCAAAGCCCTTATTCGGGCCGCCCAAACGTCGTAAACAGCCGGAATGTTCGATGCAGCCCGCGTCATTGCGAGGAGTGAAGCGGGCCGCTGGGCGGCGCAATCCAGATGAGCCGTTGCTTCGCCCGGCAATTTGCCGTACACTCGCAATAACGGTATTGCACATGAGTTTTTCCCGGCGAACTCACGGTACAGAGTACGGGGTATTACGGAGTATACGTTATGAGTACGGAAACAACGCGCTGTCCCTGGTGTCTTTCCCACGACATCTATGTCGCATATCACGATAAAGAATGGGGCCGTCCCCTAAAAAACAACCGGAAGCTCTTTGAGTTCCTGATCCTTGACGGGGCTCAGGCGGGGCTGTCCTGGCTCACCATCTTAAAGCGCAGGGAGGGGTATCGGGAGGCTTTTGACGGTATGGATCCAGAACGCATGGCCCGGTATGGCAAAAAGGATATTGAGCGGCTCATGCAGGACGCCCGCGTCATCAGGAACCGGCGAAAAATTGAGTCCGCCATCGGAAACGCCCGGGCCTACCTTGCCATGATGGAAGGGCCGGTCTCTTTTTCCCGGTGGCTCTGGGACTGGGTGGACGGGAAACCGGTGATCAACCGGTTTGCAGACATGGCGGAAGTCCCCGCATCGACGGAGCTTTCCAAAAGGATTTCCA
Source organism: Spirochaetaceae bacterium (assembly GCA_031255315.1). The sequence goes on along the minus strand of JAIRSS010000080.1, from coordinate 4,556 downwards.
AAGAACTCAAAACGCGGGGCTTCACCTTTGTAGGGCCTACCATTGTATATGCGTTTCTCCAGGCCGCCGGACTGGTGAACGATCATCTGGTTGATTGTTTCCGGCATCCCGATCACGGCCTGCATTCCTAGCCGTCCATTGACAAAAACCCATCTCCTGCCATACAGGATTCAACAGCCTCCCAAAGCCGGTCCTTGAGGGGCGGCTGCGCGGTAATACGGATGATTTCCCCTCCCGGCAGAGGGTTTCGGAACGAAAGGGAACGGGCGTGAAGGCGTATGCCTCCGTTCCGCTCGCTGCGTCTGGCGCCGTATTTCAGATCTCCCTTGACGCGGAGGCCCAGGGCGGCGAGTTGGGCGCGTATCTGGTGGCTCCGGCCCGTAATCAGCGCTATCTCCAGAAACAGATACCGTTCCCCCCGTCCGGTGATCCGGTACCGGAGCGCCCCCCGCCTGCGCCCCGGCCCGCTCTCATCAAAGGCAATGCTTTTGTTCCGCCGCCCGTCATGGAAAATCCAGTGAACCAGTTCCCCCGTCTCGGGAAACCGGCGGGGGCGTTCCCGGTCCGCCAAAGATTCAAAGGCTTCGACAACGGCCCAGTAGCGTTTTTCAACCCCCCCGGAGTTTCCCGCAAAAACCGCCGACGCCGCCGCAAAAGCGGCCTGAGTCCGGGCGAAGAGGACGCACCCCGAAACCGGCGCGTCCAGCCGGTGAACCGCCGTAACCGGGAAGGGCCGGCCCCGCTTACCCGCCCCTTCCGCCGTCTCTCCCGGCAGTTTATTGATCGCCAGGTATCGCCCGCTCGTATAAAGAAGGCGGGATTCTATACCCTTTGGAACGTCTTCACTGGTTACCCGCGCCATCGCCCGTTTCCTCCCGCCCGGCGGCAATGAGGCCCCGGCGTATTTTTTCGTACAGTATCCGCCCCGCCGCTTCCTCAAGCCGCGCTCTGCTGAGACGGCCCTCCTCCAGGGCTTTAAGAACAGCCCCGTGGATCGACGCCAGGTTTCCGGGCCAGGCAATCGTCATATCTACTCCGGCGTTCAGGGCTTCCACAACCGCGTCCTCCGGGGTACGTGCGGAAGCCGCCGCGCCCATAGAAAAGTCGTCCGCCAGAACGACGCCGGTAAAGCCCAGTTCCTCCCGGAGCCATGTTTGAATGACGCGGGGCGACAGGCTGGCGATATGGCCGCTGTCCCAGGCGGGAACCAGCGTATGGGACACCATGACGGCGGGTATTCCCGCCCGGATCAGGGCGGCCATCGGAGCGATCATCACATCGAGCTCCTCCCGGTCCGCATCAAGAACGACCGTCTTTTCGTGGGGATCCACGCCGGTATTTCCGGGAAAATGCTTAACCGCGCAGCTTACCCCCCCCTCTTCCATTCCCCGGATAAAAGCGGCGGCGGCCCGTTCCACGAAACGGGGATCGGGGCCGTAGGAACGGGAGCCCAGGAAGTCCCGGTTCTTTTCGGTCAAGGGTTCCGCCACGGGCGCCAGGTTCAGGGTAAGCCCCAACGCGCGTATTTCCCGGCCCGATCTGCGGGCCGTTGACTCAACATATTCCAGGGCAAGATCCCAGCCCCGCGCCACGGCCATCTCCCAATAGACCGCCGGCGCTGAAAGACGGCCCACCCCCCGGTCAAAACGGTGGACCATCCCTCCCTCGTGATCCGCCGCGATAAACGGGGGAATTGTTACCCCCCCCTCCGGCAGGATTCCCCGGACAGAAGCCGCCGCCGCCGCCGACTCCAGGAATGGGGCGATCTGGTTCCGCTCTACCGACAAGTTGTACTTGAAAAGGACTATCCCTCCGGCGGGAATCCGGTTCAAGAGGGCCTTCATGGAATCCTCAAGAACCCCCGCCCCGTCTATACCGGTAAGGAGTACCTGCGCCGCCAACTGCCGGTCATCAAGCCCGCGAGCCAGCCGGACGGCGTATTCCCGCGCTGCGTCTCCGGGAAGCTCCCCATACAGACCGGTGACGGGGAAAAGAATGCACAAAGCCAGGGAAAAACAACCTCCACGCATAGGTTCATTATACTCTACCCGGGTAATGAAAGTTAGCCGCAGCCGTTCCAAAACTGAAATTGTGGACCCGCCGCATCCGTGAATTCAACGGGGACCCTGTTCAGCCGGAAATGATCCGGTACGTTTCATCGGTAAGAATAAACACGGCTCCTCCGCAGAGGCGGATGCTTTGGTCTTCGAAGATGAATATCCCCGCCACCCCGTCCAGGGACTCAATCATCTCCTTCCCCTTCTCGTAGCCCAGGACAAACGCCGCCGTGGAAAGCGCGTCGGCGTCAGCGGAGCGGCTGGCAACAATAGTAACCGATAAAAGGCCGTTCCATACCGGATAGCCGGTGGCGGGAGAAAGGATGTGGTGATACCGCACCCCGCCGGCTTCAAAATAACGCTCGTATACCCCGGAAGTAACCGCTGTTTTATCCCGGAGTTCCACAATCCCCACATAGGCGCCCCGGTTGTCCAGGGGATTTTGAATCCCTATCCTCCAGGGGCTCCGGTCCTTTTTTTCGCCGTACGCCAGGATATTCCCCCCCAGATCGATGATAGCCCGGTTAATCCGGTTTTCCCGGAGGATTCGCGCCGCCTCGTCCGCGGCGTATCCTTTAGCGACAGCCCCCAGGTCGAGCGCCATGCCGGGGCGTTTCAGGAAAACGGTGAGCCCGCTCCGGTCGAGATCAACGTCCCGCCAGCCTACCAGCGGAAGCAGCGCGTCAATCTCCTCTAGGGATGGAAGCCGGGGATGGTCCCCGCTGACGCCCCACAGGGAAACCAGCGGACCGACGGTGGGATCAAAAGCGCCCCCGGAAAGCTCCGCGTAACGGACCGCTAGTTCTATCACATCAAACACGTCGGCATGAACCAGCACCGGCTCTATCCCGGCGTTGGCGTTGATCCGGTCCAGTTCCGTTTCCGGAGAGACGGCGCTCATACGGGTTTCTATTTCCCGGAACCGGCTGAATATTTCCTGATAAACCCCGGTTCTTCCCTGATCATAGAGGTTCACGGTACAAACCGTTCCCAGAACAAACTCCGCCTGAGAAGACGGCCCCCTCTGACGGCATACCAGAATAATTCCGGTCAGACAGATACCAGCAAATACTAATAGCACGTAGAAAATTGCGCGGCGTTTTATCATAATTAGAGACCCTTCGTAATTCTATCGTAAGAATCCCTATTAATCCACCGCTAAATGTACGATTTTTTCAACGTGAAAAATTTAACCGCCGCCCGGAACGTACGCGCAGAAAATATCAGATGAAACAACCGTAACAGCGCGTAAGCTAAACCCGGGGTTCCCCCCCGCCACGCCGCCGCATGCATGGGGGCCGATTACAGATCAAGCTCCATCTGCCCGTTTTCCAGGGCCTCCAGGTTCCGGCCTTTCTGATGGAAGAATCCCCGGCTCCAGCCTAAGGCGGCCGCTATGGACCGGACTACCGGCAACACCTGGGAGTCAATGTACCGGTCATAATCGAAACGGGCGTGGGGCAGGGACGCCGGTTCAGGGCCGTTTACCGTCCAAACGAATTCCACCGTTCCCCGGCGGCCCTTCCAGCCCAAAGCCCGGGCGGCTTTTACCTGGGGAGGCGTGGAGGCGGTATAGGTTTCCGGGGGCCGGGAAAGCCGTTTCCGGTAGATCAGTTCCCCGTCCAGCTTCCCTGAGCGGAGTTCCTTCAGGATGACGGAAACCTTTTGCTCCAGGGCTTCCTCTCCGGCGCCGGAAAACACCAAGCCCAGCAGTTCCACCTGAACCCGCCGGGCCAGGGGCGTAACGTCGCTTCGCACCGCCTCCATGCCTTTCACCTCTATTTCGGCGGTCCTGTCCTCGTTCAGAAGCAAGCCCCCGTAGCCTTTAGCCCGGCCCCGGGCGGCTTCCCCGGGTTCGTGAAAAGCGCGCAGGGGCGGTATCAGGAAGCGGCGGTAGGCTTTCTCAAACCGCATCTCCAGGAAGGACTCAACCCGGTATTCTTCCCAAATCCGTTCCGAAAGAACGCGGTTCAGTTCCCCCGCCAGGTTTCCGCAAAGAGCGGCGAAATCGTCGTATCCCGCGCCGTCCGGCAGGCCGGTCTCCACGAAAAGAGAGTCCGTGTCTCCGTAGAGCACCCGGCGGCCCTGGCCGGCGAACCAGTCCCGTGAGGCCAGGAGCCACGCGCGGGCAAAAGAGGTGATGGCCCCAGCCAACCCGGTGCGGGCGTACCGGCAGGCCCTGGCCCCCAGGACGCCGTAAAAGCTGTTCATCAGGATTTTGTACACATAAGCGGCGGTATCGTCCCCGGCATCCAGGGCTTCCCGCCGGGCGGCGAAGTATCCGGCGATCAGGAGGGGCAGGACCCCCTGCGTCCGGGAAAAAACAGCCCCGTTGGGCGCGGTAATGACATCCGCCGGGGAGTCCGGGGGAACACGGGCGTGGGAGAGGGGATCCACGTTGAAGGTACGGATGATGGTGGGATACAGGCTGCGGAAGTCGAAGACCGCCACATTACGGAAAAATCCCGGCAACGGGTCCAGCACGGTCCCCCCGGCGGC
>JAIRSS010000252.1 GCA_031255315.1 Spirochaetaceae bacterium | reverse complement strand
TTGGCCCCGGGCGTTCCGCAGGGGGCGGGATAAAAACGCAAAATAGGCGCGGTAAATTAATCCATAGGCGTCTATCAGGTAGAGGGGGCCTGGATTGCTGTTGTGGGGTAATTTTTCTGCCGGCTGCGGCATAGCTGTCCTCCGAATCGTGATCGTTCAACTATACCGGAAACCGCTGATTTCAGAAACCCGGGATACCCAGCGGGAAACGGGCTGGGGTAAAAAAATTCCCGGCGGAAACGAAACGCCGCGGATGAGCACGGACCGGTTGTCCGCCGGTCGCTCTTTTGCCCGTACGGCTCCGTGCCGCCCGAATGTCGCTCTGGGCGCCCTTTTCTTTCCCCCTTTTTTTCAGTATAGTAACGGCGTATGCAAACCTCATCCCGGCATATTCCAGCGGCCGTATCGTGATGCCTTCCGCTTCCTTCTTTTCCGATATGATTAATTTGAGGTTCAGATCTTCGACTGTGCTGGATTTGTCCAAAATCGGTAAATTCCTGGTGATGAGCGACTTCCACATGGGCGGCGGCTGGGGAGACGATCTGGAAGACAACCGGGGGCTCCTCTGCGCCGTGCTGGAACACTGCTATCTGGCCGGGAATTGGCATCTGATCCTGAACGGCGATATTGAGGAACTCCAAAAATATGGGTTGAAAAAAATACAGCTCCGCTGGCGGAACCTCTACCGGATATTCGATCAATTCTCCGCCCGGAACCGGTTCTCTAAAATTCTCGGCAATCATGATGAGGCCCTGGTCTTTGAAAAAGAGTATCCCTATCCCCTGTACAACGCGATCCGGGTTGAAACCGCCTTTATCCCCATGTACATATACCACGGCCATCAGTCTTCCTGGATTTATACGAAGTTCAACAATTTGTTTGGTTTGAGCGCCCGGTACGTGTTGAAACCCTTCGGGATTCACAATATTTCTTCCGCCCGCGGTTCGTACCGGCGTTTTTATGTGGAAAAGCAGGCCTATGACTTTTCGCTCCGGAACAACTGTATCTCGATTATCGGGCATACCCACCGGCCTCTGTTTGAGTCCCTAGGCCGGTTCGACCATATTAAATTCGAGATTGAGCGGCTCTGCCGGGATTATCCCGACGCCCAGCCGGAGAATCAGGCGCGTATCCGGGAGGAGATCCAGGCTTTGAGGGCGGACCTGGGTAAGCTGAAACGGTCCGAGCGCCGGGACGTACTCCGTCAGAGCCTCTACGGGGACGAGATTCCCGTACCCTGCCTCTTCAACTCCGGCAGCGTTATCGGCAAAAAGGGTATTTACGCGATTGAGGTTGATGAGGAGACTATCTCCCTGGTGTATTGGTTCACCCAGGGGGCGGCCCGAAAGTTCATTAACCGGGGCTGGTATCCTATAGAGCCGCTTCCGGGGACGAACCACCGTCGGGTGGTGCTGAACCGGGACCGTCTGGACTACATCACGGCCCGGGTGGAGCTTCTGGGAAATCAAGAAGGGATGCGTCCGCAAGAGTGTCCGCAGATCGGACGCGGGGCGGACGGCGGATGACCGGCCAAATCTTCATTTTTGAAACAGCCCCAGGATGACAGGCTCTGTAGGGGCCCCCGGTCCGGGCGAAGCGGCGGAACTTTCACGCCCCGGGTAAAACCGCCGGATACTTCTTAATTTTTGACGCTGTATATATTGCGTGTTACGGAGAACTTACCCTGATGAACAAAACACTGATATTTCTGGATATTGACGGCACCCTGGCTATGTACAACCGGGTGCCCCGGTCCGCAGCCCGGGCCTGCCGCAGGGCGCGGCAAAACGGACGGCTGCTGTACATCTGTACCGGACGGTCCCGGTCTCAAATCAGCCCGGGCATCCTCAAGCTGGGCTTTGACGGCGTGGTAAGCTCCGGGGGCGCGTGCATTGAGGTCTTTGAGGGCGCGGGCGGCAAAGACCCGAAGGTTCTCTATCACGCCGTCTTTGAGCGGACGCTCCTTGACCGCCTGACAGTCTACCTTGACGGCTATAAAACGCCGTATATGTTTGAGCTTTCCGGCAAAACCGCCGCCGGCCCGTACTTTAAGCCCTGGTTTGATGCGTTTTACGCCCGAAAACCCCGGAACTTCCGGGCTTTTATGGAAAAAAACATTATGCGGATCCTCCTGCGCGGCATGATCCGGGACGGGCCGTATTCCCGTGACGATGTCCGCAAGGTGGTTTTTATGGAGACGCCGGGCCTTAGGTTTGAGGACGTGCGGCGGGAGTTCCAGGGGGAATGCGAGTTGTTCCGCAACTCCATTCCGGTTGAAGGAGTGACGGGCGGGGAGATCAGCCCGGCGGGGGTGCATAAAGGGGCGGCCCTTGACCGGGTGCGGGACTATTACGGCATACCCCGGGAAAACACCTTCGCCCTGGGGGACAGCGACAACGACCGTACTATGCTGGAACGCGCCGGGCTGGGCGTCGCTATGGGGAACGCCCATGAGTCCCTGAAGCGGATAGCCGGCGATGTAACCGCTCCCATCGAAAAAGACGGCTTGGCCGCGGCGTTCAAAAAACACGGGTTGATATAGGGATTTTTCCTCACGGCGCTGCGCTGGTCAAATGCGTTATTACGCACCCGGTAACGCCCCTGGGTTTCCTGATAGCCCCGTAAGAACC
>JAIRSS010000205.1 GCA_031255315.1 Spirochaetaceae bacterium | reverse complement strand
GCATGGCAGCTTGACCGAAATACAAAGCAGAAGATAGTCCGGTGGCAGTTTACGACAGAAGATGCCCGGATAAAACTGCACAGCTTATATCCGATCTTTTAGCCTAGACAGCCTACTAGCTTGATTCGTAGCGAAGGGTTTCATACCCAAGAACCCGCTTGCGCGGGGGAGCTTTAGGGCGTTATTAGGGTATGAAACCCTGAGTCTAACCACTACTAGAGAACAACATACCTAAGAACCCGCTCACCAGTTCGCGGGGGAGCTTGGCAACCCGAATGGGTTGCTGAGGCGAGGTTGTTGATTCCATAACCGTGCGGCTTTTGCTTTGCGGATGCTGGAATTAAATTTTGTCATGCTGATTGCGTTTGGATCTGGTAGCTTTGTCATACCTCTAAATGTCATTGCAAGTAGAGATGCTGTTTGCTCACCTAAAGCTTGTTTTCCAATAGTCACCGAATTTCCATTCCTATCCCAATCCTCACTATTACTAGTTATAACTATTTTAGCATTGAGAGCAGCTACATCAGTCATCGTAGTTGGATAATAATCATTTATACGATCCAATCCTGCTTCAACAATGCCTTTTATATCGCCAATTTTATCGCCGGTTTCGTTGACCAGGGTTAAATTGTAACTCAACGCCCATTCTTTTTGCTCGCATGTGCAGTCAATGGCGCCGCAATCGCAGGGCGTGTTCCCATGGATCTTGTCCGGGCACATACATTCCTTTGGCTGTGGTTTTTCCGGCGGATTTGTCGGGTTCGGGCATCCCATAAGAGTTATGCTGCCAAGTAGGGCTCCCGCCGCTACCTTGGCCATTCTTTGGGCGCGCCGTCTTTGGTTCATTGATTCTTGGGGATCAACCGGCGGTTCCGTCGGGCACGCAGTAAGAACCAGTCCGGCCGGAATTCCAGGCGCCGGGCCCCTCCTCATAAACAGTAATCCTGCGGCGGCCGCCCGCTCCGATGGCCCCAATACAAATCTCTTTTCTATTACACAGCTCCTCTAGGTTTACCCCGGGCAAACCTCTTTTGTATATTGCCGGCCCCAAAAGGCAAGTTTCCGAGGGAACAAGTTTCCGAAGGAACAAGTTTCCGAAGGAAACAGTTTTCCCGGTAAAGCGAGACGAGTTTTGTTATTCTGTTGTGGAGATCTTTCTACTTTGTCTGCGCTATAAACGTGTTTGTTTATATATGTGTGTGTATGGGGAGAAGGGGGTAAAAATAATTTCTAGTACGCCGTACATCATATCCTTTTTCCCTGCACAGAATACGGAACCGGGCGGCAACGCCCTGCGAAATCCACACTAAGGGTACCTCTGTTTTGCGATATTGTCAAGCAAAATTTTGAAAAAAAATAAAATTGTTTTGGAATGTCGAATTTTGGAACAACGGCCTTGGATTTAATGGGGAACCGGGTTTTTGAACAAGCGCAATTAACGGCCTAAACAGGCCCGCGTGGCAGTGGCCCTGGCCGCCGCCGCTTTAAACCGGCTGAGGATGCCGGGCGGCCCTGGTTATCGTGCCGATGAGTCGTCGGTTGGAAGGCCGGGTACATGGTGTAAACCGCGAATGTGGAATTCCGCGCGGGATCTATCCCAGCCCGTGAAGATACTCGATGACCCGCAGACCGTCGTCCGCCCCGGAGCGCGGTTTACGGGCCGGGTCCCGGACGCATGCAACAGCGTCGGCCGCCATGTTGGCGAAATACCCCGTCGGGCCTTCAAAACCTTCCCGCGTTTTTTTGAGGGACCTGAACATTTCCGCATACGGGCTGGGTCCGCTTTCCCACACTTCAAAGACCCCGTTCCCAATCCGCAGGCGTCCCCGTTCGCAGGAAAATTCCATTCCGAACACCAGGTGATCCCGCCCCGCCCCGGCCTCGATGAGAAAGGGCACGGAAGCTGGGGACGGTTTTTGTCCGCCTCCGTCTGTCGGCTTAAGATAACCCGACAGAAAAGCTGTTCCCTCGCGGGATGAAAGCGGCGATCCGAAACACGCTTTATGGCGCGGAAGGCATCCTGTCAGGAACATGAGCGCGTCTATAAGATGGGTCCCGTCGTGCCAGAGAACGTCCCTGATGCGCCGGGTCCGGCCCATGTAGAGCGCCGCCTTGACACTGAGCAGGACGCCCAATTCTTCCTTCCGCAGTATCTCCCGCGCCTCGGCATAATCCGCCGCGTACCGCCGCTCGTGGTTCGTAATGATGCGGACACTCCCCTTCTGTTGCAGCGCCGCTATCTTTCGCGCGGAACCGAGGCTGTCCGCCAGGGGCTTTTCGCAGATCACAACAGGGACGCCGTGTTTGGCGGCCAGGGCGCAGTATCGGAGGTGGCTGTCCGGGGGTGTGGCTATGCAAAGGAGGGACGGCCTGTGTTCCCGGAGCATTTCCCCGGCATCGGCGTAAACCGGAACCCTCCAACGTCCGGCAAAGAGGCTGCGCCGGGGGCCGTCAATGTCCGCCCCCGCGACAAGAATACAATCCCTGTTCGCCGTCACCGCGCCGGCATGGGTACAGGGTTTTTCGCGCAGGCCGTCGTCTTCCAGAAGGCTCGCAATGCGCCCCAGGCCCACGACGGCGGTTTTAACCGGTTCCATCTATACCCTGCCTATCGCGCCGCCGGCAGCGCCGTTTCCTGCCGAACCGCCCTTTGTTCCTCTTCCCGTTCCGCCGTCTTCTTTTCGCGGCGGCTGTTGAGGACCGAATACATTACCGGCGTCACAAACAGGGTCATGAGAGAACTGACGGTAAGGCCGCCGACAAAAGTTTTGCCTATGGGCTGAATAGTGTCCGCCCCCGCGCCGGGAAAGAAAGCGATAGGAACCATGCCCAGGATAGTGGTAAGGCTCGTCATCAGGATAGGGCGCAGGCGGTTGCGGCCGGCTTCAAGACACGCTTCCCGGACCGGCATACCCCGCGCCCGGAGAGTATTGGTGTAGTCCACCAGCACTATACCGTTGTTGACCACAACTCCTACCAGCGCGATAATCCCGACGGCAGAGAACACCGACATGGCTTCGTTGCCTATCTTGTAGATCCAGATGACGCCGATAAAGAGGAGCGGGATGGAAAAGAAGATGACGAGGGGGTCTACAAAAGATTCAAACTGGCTCGCCATAAGGCCGAACACCAAAAATACCGCAACGCCTATGATAAAAATAAAACGCCGGTTATAGGTTTCCACTTCCGCGGCTTCGCCCAGGTAACGGACGGTGACTTCTTCGCGGGGGATCAGGTATTGCCGTATGGTGGATTCAAGGCGGCGCTGCATATCCGTGGCGGCTATGCCCTGGGGAAGGTCGCCGGTAACCCGGACCAGGCGTTCCTGGTTTTCCCGCCGTATGGAAGTGGGGGAACGGCCTTCGGTGATCTTTGCCACATTGGACAGGGAAACACGGCTGCCGTTCCGCCCCATCACAAAAACGGCGTCCAGGTTTGGGACGCTCCGGCGGTCCGAATCCTGAAAACGGACCACGATATTGATGAGCCGGTCTCCCTGAGAAATGGTGGTGGCGGTGGAACCGTCCATGGCGGTCCTGATTTCCGAGGCAACGGCCGAAAGGGAAATTCCCAGAGCTGCGGCGCGGTCCCGGTCAACTTCGATCTGTAACTGAGGCGCTCCTTCGTCAAGGTTCACCGTGGGGTTTTCGATTTCCGGAAGATAGCGGATCATGATCTGCTGGATTTCGTCCGCAGCTTCCGTAAGGGCTTCCGTATCCCGCGAACTGACGGCGATCTCCACGGCGGAAGTACTGCCCATGGAACGGCCCGCCCGGAACGCGATCCTCACTCCCGGAAAGGCGGTGAGGTAGGGCGTCAGTTTTTGTATCACTGTATCGGGAGTGTCCACCTGCTCTTCGGGCGGGGGCAGGGTTATCTGTATCGATCCCTGATTGTTGCCGCTCCGCCGGGCGGTAAGCACAAGATTTCTGTAGCCTTCAACATTTTCCCGGACGATTTCCGCCAAATCAAGGAGTACCAGTTCAGTTGTTTCAATATTGGTTCCCTGAGGCATGGAAACGTTGATGTTCACCATATCGTCGGTACGGCTGCGGATAAAGAGATTCATCCCTATGCCGTTGAACTGCATCAGGGAAAAAACCAAAATAGAGAGGACCAGGAGTATTACCAGCAGCCGGTGGCTCAAACAGTAATCCAGCGCCCGCTTATACCCGCTGTCCAGGGAGCGGAAGAATGCTTCCATTTTGGTATCTATAAAACGCAAAAAGCGGTTTTTCAGAGGTTTCTGTTTCCGGGTATTCAGTTTGAGAATGGAGCCGCAGAGGGCGGGCACCAGCGTAACGGCTACTGCCAGGGAACAGGTCAGCGAGATAACCACAGTAAAGATGAGATCGTTGAAAAGCTGGCCCATCATCTCAAGATCGTTTTTATAGATGATGAGGGGTACGAACACGCAGAGCGTGGTGGTAGTGGAGGTGATGATGGCCCGGATCATCTCCTGGCTTCCAAGGACGGCGGCGATTTCCGGTTTGGCCCCCCGTTCCCGGTAGTTGTGGACATTCTCCAGGATCACGATGGAAGCGTCTACGGTCATTCCCAGCCCCAGGATAAGGCCGGTCATGGTGAGGAGGTTCAGGGTAAAACCGAATACGGACATGAACATCAGGGTAAGGAGGATGGAAACAGGAATGGAAAGGCCGATAATCAGAGTGCCTTTCACGTTCCGCAGGAATATGAAAAGGATGATCATGGCCAGGACGGCGCCCTGAAAGGCGTTGGAATAAACCTGGTTTAATGTGGCGCTGATGAGCGACGTGTCATCCGACAGTACCGCTACGGTGATTCCCCTGGGCAGATTCTCGTTTATTTCTTCCAGGGCTTCACGCACCCGGTTCGCTACCTGCACAGAATTACTGTCGCTTTCGCTCTGGACCTGTATGTAGACGCCGCTTTGTCCGTTCACCGAGACCCGTGCGGCGTTGTCGTTAAAGGCGGGGGACACTTCCGCCAGGTCCTCAAGGCGCACCACCTGGGAGCGGTTCAGCGTTCCGGTAACGCCGGCCTGGGGAATATTGACGGTCTTGACCACAAGGCGCTTTACCTGATCCAGGTCCGCAAGTTCCTGCCGGGTAAGGAGTTGGTAATCCCGCGCGCCCCGGGTCATGCTCCCCCCGGATGTAAGGATGTTCTGACCCCGCAGCGCCGCCGTTACATCGTTCAGGGTAAGGTTATAGGCCGCCAGCCGGTTTTGGGACACCGCCACCCGGACTATCTGGGTGGTTCCTCCGGTGACCGTCGCCGAGGCCACGCCTTCTATCCGCTCTATGCCGGCCTGTATCTCGTCTTCCGCGAAGATCCGCAGTTGATCCGGCGGATAGTCGCCCCGGACCACCAGGCGCATGATAGGCATGGCGGACATGTCGAAACGCCGAACCGTCGGGCTCCCGGCGCCGTCGGGCAGGGAATTGGCCAGCCGGGCCGCCAGGGTCTGAACATCCGTCATGGCTTTGTCCATATCCGTACCGTAGGCGAAATTCAGATTGATGAAGCTGGATTCAAAGGACGAGCTGCTGGTCATGTCCGTGAGCCCTTTGGAAGCCGCCAGCGCCCGTTCCAGCGGCATGGTTACATTCCGCTCCACATCCGCCGGGCCGGCGCCGGGAAACGAGGTGTAGACCGAGAGGACCGGCCTGGTTGTGGACGGGAAAAGGTCCACCGCGATATTCGGGACCAGGGTTGCGGCGATGCCCAGGGCCAAGATGTAGAGAACCACGATGGTTACCGGCCGCTGCACCGAATACTTCGCGATATTCATGATTCCCCCTTAATCCACCACCCGGACGGCGTCGCCGTCGGAAAGGAAATTTTGCCCCGCCGTTACCACCCGTTCCCCCGGGACGATGCCGTCCAACACTTCCAGGGCGGTTTCGTCTTCCAGCCCCAGGCTGAGGAAACGCCGCTCCACCGTGTTGTCTTCTTTAAGAACGAAGACGATCCAGTTCCCATAGGTGTTGACCGCCGCGGAACGGGGGATGACCGGCACGTTCCGCCGGGCGTTGGTTACCAGCCTTACCGTGCCGAACATTCCCGCCTTGATGCGGGAATCCACCTGGCCTGACGGTCCGGGGGTAAACCGGAGGCGTATCCGCAGGGTGCGGCTTGCCGGGTCCAGGACCGGACTCACCTCGTCCACGAGGGCGGCGAAATTTTCGTGGGGCATGGCCTCGAAGGAAACCAGGGCCGGAAGTCCCGGCCTGACGCTGGTGGAAAACCGTTCAGGTACAAATGTCTCCACCGCAAGAGCCGCCAGGTCCCCCACCACGCAGATCACCGTCTGGCCGGAAACTGTGTCTCCGGGATTCACCGGCGTTTGAAGAATAGTCCCGGTTACCGTGGAAACCACCGGGCTTTGGGAATAGAACTCCCCAGGCCGGGAAGGATCCACCAGGGCTACCGTCTGTCCCTGATTCACCCAATCCCCCACCCGGAAGCGGATATCCGTGAGTTTTCCCGCCACCGTCGGGTAGATGGCCACTTGCGACCGGGCCAGCACATCCCCGTTGATTAGTACCCGGTTCTCTATGGTTCCCAGGGCCACCTCAGCCGCTCTGACCACCGCAGCCTGCCGCCCCTCCCCTACCCCGTCTGCCGGGCGCTGGCCGCCCGCAGTCGGCCGCCCCTCCCCTGCCCCGCCGGGCGGGCGCTGGCCGGGCCGCTGGCCGCCGGTCCGCCGTAGAATAGTATGGGTGGTAAGTCCCGCAAAAAGCAGAATCAAGGCGATAATGACCGCCGTTACCGCCGCCGGCGTTTTCCCGCCGCGCTTTCTGGGTTGTTTCACCGTATGCTCCTTGTTACCGCGTTCCAGTCAATATTAAGGGCCGCCGCCAGGTCCAGACTCATAGTTTGATACGCCAGCTCTCCGTCAAGAAGCTGCTGCCGGGCCTGAGCCATGTCGTTCCGGGCTTCCTGGAGGGCCAGGGATTCCACCATTCCGTTCCGAAAACCCTCCGCCGTCAACTCATAGGCCCGTTCGGCGATTTCCACCCGGAGGCGGGCGATTTCTATGCCGTCCCAGGAAGCCTTCAGGTTCTCCGCCAGGGACCGTATTTCCTGTACAGCCCGGTTTTCCGCGTCTTTTAAATCCAGGCGGGCCTTTTCCAGCCCCGCGTCAGCCGCTCCCAGGGCTTGATGCCCCTTTGTACCGGGAATCCAGGATTCAACGGGAATGGCCAGGCTGAGGCTCCCGCTCACGGTATCGGTAAACCCGCTGGTTCCGGGGCCTGTCCCATTCCACTGGGCGGAGAGGGACACGGTCGGGGAACGGGCGCCCAGGACAGTCTGACGCCGGATCAGTTCCAGGCGCTCAATGTTCTGCCGCTGGCTGACAATATCGGGCCGTTTGGCCAGATGATCCCGAATAAGCTGTTCAGGATCCGCATCAATCCGCGCTATTTCGAGCGCTCCTTCAAGGACGGTTTCGGTACGGGCGTCCGCCCCGGTATCCAGCCCCAAAAGCACGAGGAATTCTCTCAAGCCGGCCTTATAGGCGGCTTCGGCCCGGCTCAGATTCAGCCGGGCGGTTTCCGCGCCGAGCCTGCTCTGGAGGACCGCGATCTGGCCGATAAGCCCGTTGGCAAAGGCGGTCTGATTTCTTTCAAACTGCTGTTCCGCCAGGGTTCTGATTTCTTCAAGATGGTCAAGGTTCCGCCGCTCCGCCAGAATGGCGAAAAAAGTCTTGATTACCTGAATTTCAAGCTGCCGCCGCGCGCTTTCGTAGTTCAGAAGCTGGGACCGGTAGGAGAGTTCAATGATTTTCATCGCCTGGGGAAGGGAAGCGGCGAGTCTGAGGGACAGCCCTATGGACGCCGTGTACCCGAAACCGCCTGAGGCCGCGGGCGTACCGGCTACCCCAGCGGTCCGGTAGCTCACCCCCCCGCTCAGGCTGATATCGGGAAAGATTTCAGACCACAGGTTGTTTGCCGCGACGCCGGCGGTATTCAAATCAATAAAACTTTTCTGTAAATTCAAACTTTGGTCCAAAGCCATCTCCACCGCCCGTTCAGGAGACAGGAACAGGGCTTCCGGCCTCTTTTCCGGCCCTCCTCCGTCCTCCCGGGCCGCCGCCGGCGTGATTCCCTGGAATGAACAGGCGAGAAACATAACAAAAAGGCCCCACTGGGGAACGCGCCTCATACTTTCCTCATGTTTATCTCGGTAAAGCGCCCGGGCGCGAAGAATACCATACTCCCTATGGATACCGGCCCGGGCCTTCCGGCGTAAATACCCGCCGGTTGACGCCGGCGGGCGCCGCTGTTTAACATATTATAAAAAGAAGGAATTGTTTTTTTGGTTACACTGAAACCGTCCGGCTTTTTCATTTGAAACAGCCGCGCCTGTCCGCGCTGGGGGGATTCGCGCCGGACGGATATTCCCCCCGCCGTCCGCTCCCGGCGTTTAAAAATCCGCCGATCTGCCGTGGCGTCTTGAGAAACTTTTGATAGAATAACTTGTTTTCAAACTGAAGTTTTGAGTTCGGGACGGCGGCTCTGAGGTTCCGGGCTCTGGTTTGAAACCGCTTCTCATACCAGCACGCCTGATCGGATTCGGCGCAGCCCAACGCGGGTATGGCGGACCGGTACGGCGGGCGGCGCCGATACCCGGAGGTTCCTGTGAAATTAACGCCCTTAGAAAAAGACCCGTCGCCCTATCCCCGGTTTGACCGTCTGCTTTTTTACGTGAGCGCGGCGGTTTTGGCCTGCGCTCTGCCGTTTATCCTGCGGCAGTTCCGTCCGAACGTCCCGTTTCTGGGAGAAAGGGGGCGGGTCCTGGTATTCACCCAGTGGTGGCAGGACGAATGGGGCGCGGACGTCCTTCCTTCCCTCATTCGGGAATTTGAGGAGCAAAATCCCGGCGTCCGGGTTACTCTTGACACCCGGCCGTACCATGAAATCCGCCGTTTGCTCCTGGAGCAGGAGGAACGGCCCGGCCCGGCCGCCGCCAGGTCCGATATTCTGGGACTGGACCCCCGGTGGATCCCCGCGCTTATTGAGCGGGATATGCTTGAGCCTGCCGAGGAAGCCCCTGAACAGGACGGGGAGTTCGGGACGGCGGAGAATGGAGCGTCGCCGGCGGCGTCTGAAGTATGGCCGATAGTATCCTGGCTGCTCCCCCTCTTCTATCGTATTGACCTTTTGCAGGAAGCCGGATTCGACCGTCCGCCGAAAACCCACGCCGAATTTACCGCCGCGGCCAGGGCGCTTGCCAACCAACCGCAGGGACGGTACGGCTTCGCCCTCTCGTTAAGCCCGGAAGATCCCCTGGGCGTATACCGGGACATCCTTCCCTGGTTCCGCTCAGTGGGCGCAGCCTGTCTTCGCGACGGGCGGCCCGCTTTTACCGAACCGCCGGTGGCAACCACGCTCTCCTTTCTGAACGATCTTTTCCAGGAGGGCCTTCTCGCCCCGGAAACCTTCGGAAAAACAAACAAGGACCGGATCGAAGATTTCAGCGCCGGACGCCTGGCTATGATGATTGCTCCCGCAGGGGAAATCAGAAACCTCCGCGCCGCGGGGGTCCCCTTCGGCGTAACCGCCCTTCCGGGCAACCCCTCGTATATCGGGAAGCCGGCCGCCGGCCGCATCGGCTGGTATGCGGGCATCCCCCGGTCCGGCAAAAACAAGGATGAAGCCCGGGCGTTCCTCTCCTTTTTGGTTGAAAAGTCTGAGGATATTGCCGTAAAAACCGGCATGGCTTCAGAAACCGGCGCGAATCCCGCCGGGGAAGAGAACGCGCTCTACCTTAAAATCAACGAGATCTACGCCGCCGCGGATACTACCGAAGCGTACCTGAGCCTGCCTGCGGAAACAGCGCTGGAAACCATACTCAGCGAGGAATTACGGCGTATGTTTGAGGGAGGCCGGACCCCGGACGAAACCGCCCTGGCGGTACAGCAGCGCTGGGAAGCCGCGCTGGAATAAGCGTCCGCGCCGGTTCCCCCGGTCCGGCAGGGCGGACGTCATTCCGAATCCGGAATGGGGCGGTGATTCTCTCCGTACCGGACTTCGGCGTCCGCTCCGCCGGTAAACGCTATTCCGCCTCCCACCATGGTAAGCAGGACCTTCGCGGCGGGGATCTCATCGGCGGGAATCGTGAAGATGTTTTTGTCCAAAAGAACGAGATCGGCCAGATACCCCGGTTGTATCCTGCCCTTACGGCCGCCTTCCCCGGTAACCTCTGCGCTGCCCCGGGTATAGGCGTCCACTGCGGTGTACCGGTCCACCCGTTCTTCAGGGAAAAAACTTTCCACCCCGGGGTCCGCTCCGGCCG
>JAIRSS010000161.1 GCA_031255315.1 Spirochaetaceae bacterium | reverse complement strand
TGATGATGGCGGCTATGGATCAGTACCGCACCTTGTGGCCGGAAAATTCCGGCGGCGCGCCGCCCATCCTCTTCAATTTCTTCGACAACTTTTACGGCATGGGGGGGCAGACCGCCGGGGAAACCATGGGCTACGGGATCATGGCCCGGGTCGGCGCGGGGGTCAACCCGGAGAACATGCACGCCGAGCGGGTAGACGGGTACAATCCCCTGGCCGTGGCGGACGCGGTGGCCCGGAAGAAGAATATTCTCCTGGCGGGCAAGGGGCCGGTTCTTCTGGACACCCTCACCTACCGGATTTCCGGCCATTCCCCTTCGGACGCTTCCAGTTACCGCACGCCGGAGGAGATCAAGCTCTGGCAGGAGGCGGATTCTATCGCGGCGTACGGGGCCTACCTTGTCGAAAACGGGATAGCCGGAACAGGGGAACTTGAAGCCCTGGGGGAGAAAATTGCCGCCAAACTCCTTGCGGTGGTGCGGCTTGCCGTTGACGACGCGGTTTCTCCCCGGCTTGGCGGGGCGTTCATTGAGTCGGTGATGTTCTCCAATACCCCGAAGGGCGGGGCGGAAACGCTGGATGACCGGGAGCCGGAACTGCTGCAAAACCTTGCGGAGAATCCCCGCGTCAAGGCCCTGGCGGGAAAGACCCGGTACGGTTTTGACGCAGCCGGGAAGGCGGTTTCCAAGAACAAGGCGTTTCAGTACCGGGACGGCCTTGTTGAGGCCCTGGTCCACCGTTTTGCCCTGGACCCCACCATGGCGGCCTGGGGCGAGGAAAACCGGGACTGGGGCGGCGCGTTCGCGGTATACCGGGGGCTTACGGAACTTCTCCCCTACAACCGGCTCTTCAACAGCCCTATTTCCGAAGGGGCCATTGTGGGCGCCGGGGTTGGCTACGCCCTGTCGGGCGGCCGGGCGGTGGTGGAACTCATGTACTGCGATTTTATGGGCCGGGCGGGGGACGAACTGTTCAACCAGGCTTCCAAATGGCAGTCCATGTCGGCGGGCCTCCTCAAGATGCCCCTGGTGGTCAGGGTCTCCGTGGGGAACAAGTACGGCGCCCAGCACAGCCAGGACTGGGCGGCTATGGCCGCCCATATCCCCGGACTCAAGGCCATGTTCCCAGCCACCCCTTACGACGCCAAGGGGATGCTCAATCTGGCGCTGCGGGGAACGGACCCGGTGATCTTCTTTGAAAGCCAGCTTCTCTACGACATGAGCGAACAATTCGAGAAGGACGGCGTTCCCACGGGGTACTACGAAGTGCCCGAAGGCGAACCGGTAATACGCCGGCAGGGGAAAGACCTTACCATAGCGACCTTGGGGGCTACCCTCTACAAGGCCATGGAAGCGGCGAAGAAGCTGGAAGCCGGGTACGGGCTTCAGGCGGAAGTCATAGACCTCAGGTTCATCAATCCCCTGAACTATGAGACGATCATTGAGTCGGTGAAGAAGACCGGGAAGATCCTCCTGGCAAGCGACGCGGCGGAACGGGGGTCCTTCCTCCACACCGTAGCCAGCAACATCCAGACCTACGCGTTTGATTACCTGGACGCCCCCGCAACGGTGGTGGGAAGCCGGAACTGGATCACCCCCGCCGCCGAGATGGAGGGGCTCTACTTCCCCCAGGTTGACTGGATCATCGACGCCGTTCATGAACGCATCCTGCCCCTGCCGGGCTACACCCCGGTAACGGTGCAGACCACGCTGGACCTTATGCGGCGGAACCGCCTGGGGGTGTAACGGAGCGCCGGGTACGGAAGACGCGAGCCTGTCTTGCGCTATATGTTTAATCGCCCTAATTCCGGATTCAATCAGAGACCGATGAATAGGGCGAGGAGTTTGTCGCGCTTCGCGCTTAAAACCAAAAAAATCGTCGATCAGTCGATTTTTTACCCTTGTAACCGCGGATGACACGGATTATCGCGGATAGTATTCATCCGTGTTCATTCCGCGCCGCCTGGCTGCGGCCGGTTGACAACCCGCGAAAAACGGGGTACCATATCTTAAATGTCCGCCGGGGGCGGAAAACCATGACAGCCGCCGCCGTAGTGTACGCGCCGCGTGGGGTGATCCCCGGGGGGCGTTTCCGTGGGGTCTTCCCGGCAAACCGCTCCCGCCTCCCGCTTTAGACATCCTCTGTTGTAATTACCCCCCCCATTTCCGACGGAAATACTAGGATATATCTCCGTTCCATACTCGCAGAGCCTCTCTTAATTTACCCTGACGCGGGGCGTCGTCCTCCGCTTACGGCCCCCGCTCATCAGGCCGGGGCCGGACTGAAAAAAACAGCGCCCTTCAGCACTGTTCCCTCTGATATACAGACAAAACCGCCGGTTCCCGGAACGCGGCGGCTCGTTATATTCACGCTTCATTATTGCGGTTGATATAGACGGAAGGGGCCCGCCGGACGCGCCGGTAATACCTGCCAAGATTGCCCGGCGCGGCGGCGGACCGCTTCCGCGAAAACTTTTTTACATGGAGAAAAATTATGCGTAAAAAACCATGGTTTTTCAAGAACGGAACTGGATTGGGAATACTCGGCGTTATGCTGGTATTCGGAATGATGGCGGACGGGTGCCCCACAGGCAACGATGACCAGCCTCCCGATAAGACCTACACTGTAACCTTTGACACGGACGGCGGCGGCAGTATCCCAAATCAAACCGTGGAAGAGGACGGGCTGGTTACGAGACCCCCGAACCCCACGAAGGGCAACCTGCCCTTTGCCAACTGGTACAGGGACAAGGCTACAACGGGCCTGTGGAACTTCGACAGGGACAAGGTTGGGGAGGACATAACTCTCTACGCCAAGTGGGCGAAAGAAGGTGCCAAGCCAGTTAAAGTAACCTTTAACGCGAACGGCGGCTCTCCCACTCCGAAAGCGCAAGATGTGGTGGAAGGCGAACCTATGGAGGAACCACCCGACCCGAGCATGGAAGGCTATGCCTTTAACGGCTGGTACGATGCAGACAACAAGAGGTAGAATTTCTACGACACGAAGGATACCGTTCCTGATAAGGACATCACCTTAAAAGCGCAATGGAGTAAACTGGTAAAAGTCGACGCCCTTGCGGGGACATGGAAGCTGACTGAATACGACCAGGACTTTTACTGGGACCTGAGGGCGGATGGAAACGGAACCTTCCACACACTGGGGGCGTCCGTATCTTTCAGCTTTCCCGTAACCGAGGGCAATGCGATTGGCGGATGGTCTTATGAGTTTTCCAATGAGAACAAAACCCTAAAATTCCAAGAGGGGAAGGTAACCCTCAACAAAGTTGACGGCGTTCCCCCCGGCTTAAAACTAGAGGCAGGCGGCGACTCCCGCCTGCACGGTACGTGGAAAACAACGGGGGCAGGCGATATCACTATCTTTACCTTTAATTCCAATGGGGCTCTTCAAGGCACGATGGGCAGTAATAATATGCCTGATATTTGGAAAGCCGCCGAAGACAAGCTCTACATGTATATTCCCAACTTCAGTAATTTTGGGGGGCGTGGAGCTGGAGCCACGCCCTACAGCTTCTCCGGTTCAACCCTCACCCTAAAGACCGGCGATGGAGACATGAAGTTTACCAAACAATAAACGGGAACAGTCCACGTCAGGCGGCCTCTGAACCACGCGGCCCCGCCGCCCTAGGCGGCAAGCGCTTTATCCTGCCGATGCTCCGTCTTGTTCAAGTAACATCCTGTAGGCTATTTTTGTACTATGGAAATCGCGAAGACTATGCGGGCGGGCCGGACCGTC
>JAIRSS010000146.1 GCA_031255315.1 Spirochaetaceae bacterium | reverse complement strand
TGTATGGAGCGGGGTATAACAACCGTCATCGCCACAGGGCGTTCCGCCGCTTCCGCAGACCAGTACCGGCGGGAGCTTGGAGCGCCGGGGCCGATGGTATGCTTTAACGGCGCTAAGGTGGTGGTCATGCCGGAGCGGGAAAGCCTGGGGCTTCGCCTTCTGGATCCTCATGTTGTGGACTTCTGTGTGGACCTGTCCCGGAAGATGGGCGTGTATTACCAGACGTACCTTGTCCGGAGCCGGGAACCAGAAGGGGAACTTCTTATGGGAGAAACGGACTGCGGCGAAGCGGTGGGTTATTGGAACCATACGGGGATTCAGCCGGTGTTTGGGGACCTCAAGGCGGTCCTGGGGGCGGCGGATTTTGAGGGCTGTATAAAAAGTATGTTTCTGGCGGAACCCGATGTCCTGGACCGGATACGCCCGCGTCTTGAGGAACGATTCGGGGCGCGTGTGTACCTAACCAAAAGCGCTCCGGATTTTCTGGAAGTCCTTGCCGCCGGGGTTACAAAGGGGTCGGGGCTTCAAATCGTCATGGATTATTACGGGTTTTCCCCGGACGAGGTTGTCTCCTTTGGAGATGAAGAGAATGATCTTCCCCTGTTTTCTGTGGCGGGTTTCGCCGTTGCCCCGGCCAACGCCAAGGCTGCGGTCCGCTCCGCCGCGGATTTCGTAACCGGCGCAAACGCGGAGGATGGAGTGGCGGCTTTTCTTGCTGGGTTTTTCGGGTTATAAGCGGGCGTCCGCATCCGCCGTCTCCCGGTATCCCGCGCAGCAAGGGGCGGATTTTATCGTATCTTTTATCGTATCTATGGGATTTACCCAGCGCACAACTCGACAGACAAGAATTCTTACCATGCCGGGTTCGAATTATGTACATAAACGGGAGGAACACGGTGCTGTTGGTTATTGATATAGGGACTTCCTCGTTTAAGGCGGCTCTTGTACCCTATGACGGCTCAGGAGGGCGTTTTATGAGCCTGCCTTTGGGCGGCGGCGTTAGGTCCGGAACCGGTTTCGGCGTAGATCCGGACCGGTGGATCCGCGCCTTCGAGGAGGCCGCCGCCCGGTTCGGCGCCGCGTCTCTTGCGGCGGTGCAGGCGATAGTCATCAGCGGCAACGGGCCGACCTTGACGCCCATTACCGGGACGCCCGCCGTCGTCAATGGGACGCTGTCACTGCCTGCGGCGCAGGCCCGGCTCTGGCTTGACCGCCGGGCGGAGGAGGAGGCCCGGAGGGTGTCCCGGATCATGGGCGGCTTTGTGGACCCCGGCTTCTTTCTCCCCAAGGCGCTGGCGGTAAAGAACCGCGAACCGGAACTCTACCAAAAAACCATTTGGTTTCTCTCCGCCCCCGAATACCTGGCCTGCGCGCTGACCGGGGAAGGGCGGACGGTGATCCCCTCTGAAGGCTTTGAAAAGTGGTACTGGAACGACCAGGTGCTGGATGCGCTGGGTCTCGATAAAGAAAAGTTCCCCCCTTCGGTAAGGCCGGGGGATCTCATCGGAACGGTAACGAAAGCCGTGTCCGCCCGGTTCGGATTTCAGCCCGCCGTGAAGGTGATTGCGGGAGGCCCTGATTTCTTTGTCTCGATCCTAGGGACCGGGGCGGTCAGTCCGGGCCGGGTCTGCGACCGGTCGGGGACTTCGGAGGGAATCAATCTCTGCTGTTCCCGGCGGTTCAGCGACAAACGGCTTATGTGTTACGGCCACCCGGTCAGGCCCTACTGGAATCTTTCAGGGATCGTCTCTACCACCGGGGAGGCCCTGACCTGGGGGCGGGAACTTCTGGGCATGGCCGGACAACCCTACGCCGCATTCTTCAGCCTAGCGGAATCCGCCTCCGCCGGGGCGGGAGGGCTCGTCTTTCTGCCCTATCTAGCCGGGGAGCGGGCCCCTATCTGGGACCCTCATGCCCGGGGGGTGTTCCTGGGGCTTGGGCTTGGGACGGGCAGGGGAGAGACCGCCAGGGCTGTCGCCGAGGGGATATGCTTCGCCGTCCGGGATGTAATTACTGTAATGGAAGAAACCGGTGCGCCGGTGGAAGAACTGCGGGTTACCGGAAAACCGGGAGAAAGCGCCTTTCTCAACCAACTCAAGGCGGATATTACGGGCCGTCCCGTCCTCATTCCTCAGCCGCGGGTGGCCTCAGCGGGAGCGCCGCCAGCTGAACTACTGGGACTCGCCGCGCTTGGGGCCGCCGCAATGGGGGTATATGCATCGGCGGAAGAGGCCGTCCGCACCATGGTACGTATCGCCCGGACGTTTGTTCCGAATATGGAGAAAAAGCCGGTCTACGACGACGCCTTTGAAATCTACCGGGAAACGTACCGGGCGCTCAAACCGCTGTTTAACCGGTAATGGCGGACCATCCTCCCCAAGCCGCCGAATGCCGTAATGCGGGGACAGCCGCGGCGGCCCGGGGGTGTAACGCGGCTGGACTGTAAAGCCTGCAACGCCGGGCGGGTTCCTCGGTTGCCTCTTTGAAATTAAAGAAACTTTTCCTTTAGCGCTTCCGCCACCAGCGGGGGGACCATAGCGGATACGTCTCCGTGAAAAGAGGCTAATTCTCTAATCGCCGAAGAACGGAGGACAAAATATTCCGGGTCGGTAGTCATGAATATCGTCTCTATCCGGGGATCCAAGGCTTTGTTCATCATAGAAAGCTCAAACTCGTAGGCGAAATCATTCACCCCCCGAATCCCCCGGACCATAAGGCGTATACCGTGGAGCCGCATGTAATCCACGATCAAGGAATCCCAAAAGGCAACGGCTACGTTGTCCCAGGGTTCCGTCAATTTCTTCAGCATGGCTACCCGTTCATCCAGCGGGAAAAGATACTTTTTTTCCCTGTTTTCGGCCACCACGACCACTAATTCTTCAAAAACACACCGGGCCCGCTCT
Organism: Spirochaetaceae bacterium; assembly: GCA_031255315.1. The sequence goes on along the minus strand of JAIRSS010000146.1, from coordinate 79 downwards.
ATGATATTGATGTGTCCGAATGTCGGCGGATCAAAGGATCCGGGAAATATGGCCTTTAACATAGTATTTTCAGCATAAT
>JAIRSS010000107.1 GCA_031255315.1 Spirochaetaceae bacterium | reverse complement strand
ATGCGAATGACGCCGTTTTTGTGGGTTTCAAAGTACTCTTTGTTTACCTGCTCTATCTGGTTCTCTTTTTTTTTAATTCCTTTATCACCGTATCGGTGCTTATCCCCAATCCCCGCGCCGTTGCCCGTATCCCAGCCCCGTCAACCGCCCATTTGATTATCGCCTTCTTTACCTCGGGCTTACACCCGTTATAGCGGTATTCCGCGTAAAACGTCTTATGAGAACATTCGGAATTTTTGCAGATATACCGCTTTTTTCCGTTTGACGTGCCGTAAGGCCTGACATCCTCGCTTTCACAATACGGACATTTCAATGCTACTGCTACCATAACTTTCCTCCCAAAAAAAGTTTTTCTGTAGTATATCTCTTTTATGTCAATAAGTCCAGCACATTACCGAATCACGCTGTGGGGGTGTTGAAGGATCGGCTCATCGGGATACTGATAACGGATGACCGTCTTGCCTGAAAATACTTATATCGGGAACTGGTATCGGAGATACGGCGGCGGGCAGTGCCGGTACGACCAAACTGCGAAGTATCAAGGAAAGAATACTTGAAAAAACCACATTTCCATCACAACCACAAATCAAACTGCTGAGAGGGAGGAAGGAAGGGGAACAAGTCCCCGCTGTCCTTGTTTCTTAACTTGTTGACAGTGGCAGGCGCAGAGCGTTACGTCATGCCTCAATGCAGCCTGAACCAATCCGAGAGTTCTTCGAGATGGCTGCCTATGAAAAGGGTGCCGTACACGGTAACCACAACGCCTATGGTAATACCCACGGGAAGTAAAAAAGAAGAACCCTGATCTGCTGCGACACTGATAAAATCCATACCCATAAACGAAGTGGACAGGGAAACCAGGATAATGAGGCCGGTTGCCACCCAACCGCCCCAGGGGACTTCCGGGGTGAGGTCTTCCTCTTCAAAGGGCATGTCGGCGGTTAGGTCAAAGCCTTCGGCGGAGATACGATCCATGATGGAATCAGCAAGAGAGGAACAGGGCGCGGAAGGAAGAAAATCCGTCCGTAAAATATCCCGGGCGGCTTCAAGGCGAAGCACCTTTTCGGCGCATTGGGGGCAGAAAATTACATGCACGGCTATCCGCAAACGGTTCCACAGAGAAAGCGTTTCCTTACCGTCAAATTCATATATTGTATCTAACAAGACGTTGCATTTCATTCTATTCATTCTATGCCTCCTTCGGTATATTCTTCCAGTTTGTTCCGGAGCAATTTTTTTGCCCGGAACACATGCGATTTGATAGTATTAATGGGGAATCCGGTTATCGCCTCGATCTCCTGATAGGACCGGTCATAAAAAAAGAACAGGTCGATACAAGTCCGGTATCGTTCTGGAAGATCCCTCACCGCTTCCAGGACCGCCTCCCGTACGACCCGGCGCAACGCGCTTCGTTCAGGGGTATCCCCGTCTATCCCAGGGTTTCCCTCGGCAAGACTCCGGTACTCCCGCCGCCGGTTTACCCCGTTGACCGCCGTATTGTACGCAATCGTATACAGCCATGTGGAAAACCGGGACCGTCCCTCAAACCGGCAGAGATTCCTGAACGCCTTCAGAAACACCTCCTGGGTAAAATCCGCGGCGTCTTCGGCATTACGAAAAAAACTTAACCCCATTCCATACACCGCCCGCTCGTGGCGCTGTACCAAAATCCGGAATTTTTCCTTCTGCCCTGAAACGACTTGGACGACGATCTGTTGATCGTCCGCAAACAGCGGCTCATCCACTTCGTCCCGCCGGCCGCGCAGCTTTTTCGCTGCGTCGTATCCCGTAATAAACCAGAAGCCCTATACCAATAGACAGAGGGATAATACCCCCCAATAGACCGTAATTCCTTCCCTGAACCAAGGCCAAAAAAACGGTCAAACTAAGCCCCACGCAGGTCAGCAACAACCCCGCAAGCAAACTGAAGGAATACATATCAAAATCGGGCTTATCATAGTGTCCCGTTTTGATGAGCAAAACCCTGCGGCGGTGATTCCAAAGCAAATAGAAAAATACCACTACCGATCCCATCACAATACCTACAATGGGAATAAGCGCGATAATGACTTGAACAGCCATAGGAACAAAACTCCTTATCATGGATAGCGGGAAACACCCTCATTCTTACTATACCCGGCAACCAGCAACCCCGTCTATGTTTAGACGCAGTGGAGATAAAATAGTTGCGAATTAACGTATTTCCCGCGGGTTGGTTAAATTACCGTGCGCCTCCGTGGCGCCTGACAACTAAATATCCAGCGCATTGTAAATTCCGCAGTTGCTGAATTGCTTCACGGCGCTCACAATGACGGTTTCGTATAATCCGCGGACTTTTTTTTCCCCGTCGAACTCACGCTACCTAACTAACCTGAACCACTGGTAAAACAACGCCGTCCGGGAAAAAGGGGCGCAGCCGCCGTTGAGCGTTATTCCCGCGGATGCTTCGCGCCGTCCCTGGCCCGCTGGGGAAGGCTGAAGAAGCCGCAGGTTTCCCGTGGGAATTCCCGGCGGAAGGCGCCGCATTGACCCGGCTCCGGCGTTCCGGTAAAGTAACACCCATGGATCAGTACCTGATTGAGGGAGGGCACCCGATAACCGGAACAATTCGGGCAAGCGGCAACAAGAACGCCGCCCTGCCGTGTATAGCCGCAGCGCTCCTGACTGATGAACCGGTGATACTGCGGAATGTACCCGATATAGAAGACGTGCAGGTGATGCTGGAGGCGTTCCGGGCTTTTGGCGGAACCGTGGAAGCCTGGGGAGTCAACGCCTACCGCTTGGCCGCCGGAGACATTAAAACGACCGGGGTTCCCGCGGAATTCGCCCAAAAGATACGGGCTTCTATCCTGTTCGCGGGGCCGCTTCTGGCCCGTACCGGCAAGGCGGCGCTGCCGCCGCCCGGAGGCGACATCATAGGCCGGCGAAGACTGGATACCCACTTCCAGGCCCTTACCGGACTGGGCGCCCAGGTTGAAATCAATGGGACGTTCTGTTTTACCGCGAAAAAGATGCGGGGCGCCGATATTTTCCTGGACGAGGCTTCGGTAACCGCCACGGAAAACGCGGTAATGGCGGCGGTCCTGGCCGAAGGGAAAACCATTCTGACCAACGCCGCCAGCGAACCTCACGTGCAGGATCTCTGCCGTATGCTTAACCAGATGGGAGCGCGGATCGACGGGATCGGTTCCAACGTCCTCTCCATCCAGGGAGTATCGCGGTTGTCCGGCGCGGATATTGTATTAGGCGCCGACTACATGGAGGTCGGTTCATTCATCGGTCTTGCGGCGGCTACGGGGGGAGAACTTTTCATTGAAGGAACCCAGGTCCGGGACCTCCGCCCGGCAAAAATCGCCTTTGGAAAACTGGGCATCCGGTGGGAACACGAAGGTTCCACCCTCCATGTGCCGGGCAATCAGGCCCTGACGGTCAACTGCGATTTGGGGGGGATGATCCCCAAAATAGACGACGCCCCGTGGCCGGGTTTTCCCCCGGATCTGACGAGCATCATTACCGTGGTTGCTACCCAGGTAAACGGTACGGTACTGATCCACGAAAAAATGTTCGAATCCCGTATGTTCTTTGTGGATAAGCTCATAGGCATGGGCGCCCGCATCGTTCTCTGCGATCCCCACCGGGCCGTTGTTTCAGGGCCGGCCCGGCTGACCGGATCGGAACTCCACAGCCCGGACGTGCGGGCTGGAATGGCTATGGTCATCGCCGCTATGTGCGCCGAGGGGAAAAGCGTCATCCGCAACGTCTACCAGATTGAGCGGGGGTACGAGAATCTCGTGGCCCGGCTCTCCCGGCTGGGAGCGCGGATCCGGGCGGGGGACGGCGAATACGGTACACCGCCGGCGCTCCGGTAACGTCCGGCCAGGCGGGCCTGTTCCAAAACTAATCGGCTGTACGCTCACCGCGCACGGTTTTGGCCCAGGTTCTTGTTATTTTTTGTGGTTTAAGCCATAGTATACTCTGTTATGCCTATAAAGATTCCTATAGATATGCCTGCGTATCATTCGCTGCGGGAAGAAAACGTTTTTGTCATAACCGAAGACCGGGCCGAACACCAGGACATCCGGCCTTTGAAGGTGGGTATCGTAAACCTGATGCCGACAACCGTCGATACCGAAACCCAGCTTTTGCGCCTGTTGGGGAATTCCCCGCTTCAGGTGGATGTTACGTTTCTGCGCATGGGCAGCCATGAACACCGGAACGCGCCGCCGGGGCATCTGGAAAAGTTTTATCTCAGTTCCGAAAGGATACTTCGGGAGGGCCTGCGGTTTGACGGCCTCATCATTACCGGCGCGCCGGTTGAAACCATTCCGTTTGAAGAAGTTGACTACTGGGAGGAACTCGCCGCGGTTCTGGATTACTCATCGGCCCGCGTCTGGTCCACCCTGCATATTTGCTGGGGCGCTCAGGCGGGGCTTTACCGCCGCTATGGTATTCCCAAAGAGCCGCTTCAGGCCAAACTCTTCGGCGTCTTCCCCCACGGGGTGAACGAGCGGTATACCAGCTTGTTCAGGGGCTTTGACGATGAGTTCCTGGCGCCCCAGTCCCGGTATACGGCGTCTAACCGGGACGCTATTGCGGCGGAGCCTGCCCTTACCATACAGTCCGAAACGGCGGAGTCCGGGGTCTTCATTGCCACCGCGCGGGAGGGGCGGGAAATTTACGTAACCGGTCATCTGGAATACGATCCGCTGACGCTGGACCGGGAATATCGCCGGGACCTCGCCAAAGGTCTTCCCATCGCCATTCCCAGGAACTACTATCCCGGCGACGATCCCTCAAGGGCCCCGGTAGTCCGCTGGCGGGCCCACGCGCATTTGTTCTTTTCCAACTGGCTCAATTATGTATACCAGGAAACGCCCTATGACCTGGGGGAACTTTCGCCCGTATAAGGCAAATCCTTCGATCCTGGTACAAACTGTCCCGGCCCAAACGCGGCGAAAAAACGTTTTGATTTTAGGAGAAAAAGCGGTATCCTTATAGTAAGTGAGCGTGTTCTGAAAGGGAAGTTTTGGAACAGCCTCAGGTACACACACGCGGGCGCCGTGAACAGGCGTCCGGTAAATCCCATAACGGAGGGAAAAATTGAAAGAACTTAAAGGATCCAAGACGGAAGCGAATCTTCAAACCGCTTTTGCGGGAGAATCAATGGCCCGGAACAAATATGCGTATTATGCTTCCCAAGCCGCCAAGGATGGATACAACCAGATTGCCGAACTTTTCAGAGAGACGGCGGAGAACGAGAAGGAACATGCCAAACTCTGGTTCAAGGCTCTTCACGGAGGCGCGGTTCCTGAAACGGCGGTCAACTTGAAAGACGCGGCTGCGGGAGAAAACTACGAGTGGACCGATATGTACGCCGGTTTCGCAAAGACCGCCGAAGAAGAGGGGTTTACCCAGATAGCCGCCTTGTTCAGGATGGTGGGGGAGATTGAAAAACGTCATGAGGAACGGTACCTCAAGCTCCTTTCCAATGTTGAAAAAGGATTGGTCTTCTCCCGCGAGGGCGACGCCATTTGGCAGTGTTCAAACTGCGGCCACATCCTCATCGGGAAGAAAGCGCCGGAACTCTGCCCGGTCTGTAAACATCCCAAAGCGTATTTTCAGATTAAAGCCGAAAATTATTAACGTTCCCCCCACAGATTAAACGCCGGGTCTTTGAGGCTGGTCTAAAACTTCAGGTTTGGACCAGCCGTGTTTTATCCGTTTCGTCCAAATATTGTCCTTTACCCCCTGTTCGGATAGAATAGGGGCATGGATACTACAACGCTTTCCCGGTCTGCGGCCTGGGAACTCCTGAACAAATACAATAAGGACCCATTTCATTTGCAGCACGCCCTGACGGTTGAAGGGGTGATGAAGTGGTACGCCGGGGAACTCGGTTACGGCGGGGAAGAAGAATTCTGGGGCAACGTGGGGCTCCTCCACGACATTGATTTTGAGGAATTCCCCCATGAACACTGTATCAAAGCGCCGGAACTTCTGCGCTCAGGCGGCGCCGGGGAAGACCTCATCTATGCCGTATGCAGTCATGGCTACGGGCTCACCACTGACGTCAAACCGGAACATGAAATGGAGAAGGTCCTCTACGCTTCTGACGAACTCACGGGTCTCATTTGGGCTGTGGCTATTATCCGCCCGTCAAAAAGCGTTCAAGATATGGAAGTAAAATCAGTTCGGAAGAAGTACAAGACCCTCAACTTTGCCGCGGGCTGTTCCCGGGACGTCATTGAAAGGGGCGCGGCAATGCTGGGTTGGGAACTGGACCTTCTGATCGACAAGACCATCCGCGCTATGCGTTCCTG
>JAIRSS010000042.1 GCA_031255315.1 Spirochaetaceae bacterium | reverse complement strand
CGCTAGGTCGGCTACGCCTCCCACGCTCCGCTCCACCCACATTTTTGCAAGCCCTGGAAACCTACGGTTTCCTTTATCGGGCTTGCAAAAACGTCATATACAGCCGGAACGTTATGCGAAATGGTGGCTAAATTGGGTTGGCATATATAAAAACTGAAAATACTTGACAGAATAAAAAATATCTTTATAATAAAAATAAAGAAGGAGATATGAAAGAATTATTTGATGATATGATGAAAAATGAAATTACTCCATTTTTGAAAAATTACGGTTATAAAAAGGTCAAACAATATTTTTATAAAACCGTTGATGATTTGATATTTATAATCCACTTTAATTTAAGCAGTAGAAATGGCTGGGGACACACAAAATTTTATATTTATGGAGAAATTTATTCAAAGGAAATTGATAGGATAATGGGAAAATCTGGATTGTCTGAACCAAAAAATGACGAACCACATTATAATTTAAAGGATGACTGTTTTCCAAAAACCGGATATGATATTGAGGAAGGAACAGACATTAGAAAGATAGCATTGGAAATAAAAAATGGCCTTGAACATGAGGAACGATTTTATAAAACAATAAAAACAACCAATGATTTAATGGAATTGATGATATTGGAAAATTATCTTCATAAATATATGGAAATATTTACCTATTTATTATTAAAAGACAAAAATAAGAAATTGGAGGAATATCTAAAAAGGTTATATGACAAATTTGGAAAAGAAAACAGGTGGAAAATATTTGAAGAAAACATGAATAAAATATTATTGGAAAAAAGTATAAATAAAAACATAATGGAAATAATAAAATAATGGTGTACGCCGCCACTTCGCATAACAGGACTGTATGCGCTCCGCCGCCATTCGGCGGCTCCGGGGTTCCATTCGCCTAGGTCGGCTGCGCCTCCCACGGCTCATTCCACCCACAGTTTTGCAGGGCTGCAAAACCGTCGCATACAGCCGGAACGTTATGCGAAGTTGCGCCGTACCCCATTATTTTATACAAATTTTTATTATTTCTTTACTTTACATTTCACAAATGAAATAACCACAAAAGCAAAGACAGTTGCGTAACTAAAAGCTAAGAAAGCGGATATCGATGCTATATATGCAAATAATTTGTCATCATACATTATTGTATACCATCGAATAATTAATAAAACAATATAAGCTACTTGATATAAAACTAAACCTAAAATCCCCATAATTTTTAGTATTTTTATATTATTCTCTGTACCTTTTATAATTGCAATTAATGAATGGGTAACAGCAAACCAAAATGAAAAAATAATATAAAATATAAATGTTGATAAAGGTAAAAAACTCCAAGGAGCAAATCTTAAAGAATATATAAAGCAACAAGACATCAAAATCATTGTAATAATTGAAAAAACTCGAAAATGCTTTAACGCTTTTGATTTTGGCATACTGGAAATAATTTGCTCAGACTGTAACATTGTACGATCAATACTTTGATCATTTTTCTGAGAAGGATCATTACCTGCAACTAAATAATTGACCATATATCCACATTTAGGACAAAATTTAACTTCCACCGTTAATTGTTCTCCACATTTTATACAGAACATTTAGTTCCTCTTTATCGAATATTATATTATCGACAAATTCTATTTTTGTCAATAGCTTTTCAAAAAAATCAAAAAATCTTAGCCGCCATTTCGCATAACATGTATGTATAGGCTCCAGGGCCTTTGGTCCTCCAGGGTTCCATTTATCAAGGCCAGCTGCGCATCCCGCAGCATATTCCACCCGCAGGATGGGTATCACGATTACCCGTTTTCGCGGCATGTCAAAAACATGGCGGATAAAAAAATCCGCGGCGGGACCGGTTCGGCGCCGATTCCCGGCGAGGTTCACTGCAAACCTTCAAGTGCTTCAATACGCTTGCCTTTGTACGCCATAGCGCGCATAATACCCGTATGCGTCCGTTTGAAGTCGTATCTCCGTTCCAGCCGGCGGGGGATCAAGGCGAGGCCATTGCCGCGTTGGCCGCAGGAATCCGCGCCGGGGATCGGTTCCAAACCCTCCAGGGGGTTACCGGTTCCGGCAAGACCTTTACGATGGCGAAGATCATCGAGGCTGCCGGAATGCCCACCCTGATAATCAGCCACAACAAGACCCTGGCGGCCCAGCTTTACCGGGAGTTCCGGGGGTTCTTTCCGCATAACGCCGTGGAGTATTTCGTTTCGTATTACGATTATTACCAGCCCGAAGCCTACGTCGCCAGCCGGGACTTGTATATAGAAAAAGACGCATCAATTAATGATGAAATTGAACGGCTCCGCTTGTCGGCCACCCGGAGCCTTATGGAACGGGAAGATGTGATCATCGTGGCCACCGTATCCTGCATCTACGGCCTGGCGACGCCGGAGGTTTACCGAAAGATGACCGCCTCCTTTTCACGGGGGGACACAGTGGACGCGGACGCCCTGATCCGCCGCTTCGTAGAGCTTCAATATGAGCGGAACGACGCGGTTCTGGAACGCGGGAGGTTCCGCCGCCGGGGGGATACGCTGGAAATATTTCCCGCCTACATGGAAGAAGCCTACCGGGTGGACCTGGACTGGGACAAGGTGGAACGGATACGGCGCTTCAATCCGGTTTCCGGGGAAATCCTGGAGGAACTGGACCGGGCGGTGATTTACCCCGCCAAACAGTTCGTCATGCCGGCGGACATGATTCACGACGCGCTGGCGGATATTAAAGAAGAATTGGCCGGGCGGTACGAATTCCTCAAAAACAACGGGAAGCAGCTTGAAGCCGAGCGCCTCAAGACGAGGGTTGAATATGACATTGAGATGCTGACCGAAATGGGCTACTGTCCGGGCATAGAGAACTATTCCGCTCCCCTGGCGGGTAGAAAGCCGGGCGCCGCCCCGGACACCCTGATTGATTACCTGCCGAAACATCATCTTACCTTTATCGACGAAAGCCATGTAACCCTGCCTCAGCTTGGAGCCATGTACGCCGGGGATCGCAGCCGCAAACAAAGCCTGGTGGACTACGGGTTCCGGCTCCCCTGCGCCCTGGACAACCGGCCCCTGCGGTACGACGAGTTTGTCGCGCGGCTGGATACGACCGTTTACGTCTCCGCTACGCCGGGTAAAACCGAAACGGATATGTCTGCGCGGGTAGTCCGGCAGCTTATCAGGCCGACGGGCCTTTTGGACCCGGAAATCGAAGTGCGTCCTTCACAAGGCCAGATGGAGGACATCTACGCCGAGGTTCGCCGGCGTATTGACGCGGGGGAGCGGTCTCTCATCCTCACCTTGACGAAAAAGATGGCGGAGGACCTTACGGATTACCTTTCCGGTCTGGGCTTGAAAGTGCGGTATATTCACAGCGAGGTGGAAACCATAGAGCGGGTGGAAATCCTCACCCAACTCCGCCAGGGCGCTTTCGACATTCTCGTGGGGATCAACCTTCTGCGAGAAGGCATCGACCTGCCTGAAGTCTCGTTTATCGCCATCCTGGACGCTGATAAAATTGGATTCCTGCGGTCTTTGACGAGCCTCATCCAGATCATAGGCCGGGCCGCCCGGAACGCCGCCGGCAAGGTGATCATGTACGCCGACCGGGAAAGCGACGCCATGCGGGCGGCCATCGCCGAAACCGAATACCGCCGCTCCGTGCAAACAGCCTATAATCAGGAACACGGCATTACCCCCACAACGGTGAAAAAGGCCGTCGCCGATATTCTGGTCCGTCACGCGTCGGAAGAGCAGGCCGCCGCCGCAACCTCTATAGAGGTTCTCAAGAAGTCCTACAACGTCCTGGTTCCCGCCCAGCGCAAGCATCTTGTGGCGGCGCTGGAGGCGGAAATGCTGGAACATGCGAAAAAGCTGGAATTCGAGCAGGCGGCGATGATACGGGACGAGATTCAGAAAATCAAGGACATAGGAAGCAAGGACCGCAAGAACTAAAAAGCGTTACCTTCTTAATAGCGTTATGTCATTCCACGGAAGGGGTGTATTGGACTGTATCGCCACCAGCGGCGCCGCTGTTTTATCAATTCTCAGGGATTTTGGGTCAAATCAAGTTTTGCCGGGAAATGGTGCCCATAAATATAGTGCTTCCACGTATAAAATACCAACAGGTATAATCCGGAGAAGGGAGGCTCTTGTCCGGATTTCTGCCGCCCAGCGGAGCGCTGCGCGCCTCGCAATGATCGTATTGAACATGAGTTTTCCTCCCATCGAACTCACGGTATAGTTATGAGCGGTATGAACATAGGGCCGCGTGGACAATAAGGATGAAGTATCGTGAAATTTAACGCCGAACCGGATAGAAAGCGCCCCAGGGCGCAGCGCAAGGCGGACCTCCTCCGGTTTGCGGTCCTGGTTCCCCACCGGGACAGCCGCCGTCTTCTGGACGCCCGCCGCCGTTCCCTCTTTGCCGCCGGGCTTCTGGGGGCCTGGTCCTTCCCCTCTGTTGCGCCTCTGGCCCGTCTTTCCCGTCCCCTGGCGGCGCAGGAACTCAAATCTCTGGCCGCTTTACTTGGGAAGATGACAATGGCCAGAGGACGACGCGGGATGTTCGTTGCGGGACAACCGGTGGAGGTTTCGTGTCCGGGAGCGGAGGAGGCGCTCCGGTTTTGGGGGCCGGTTCTCGATCCGAATCCATCGCGCCGTATCTGGCAGGATATTCGCGTCCCGGCGGAAACGGGGTGCAACCCTTTCCCCCTCGCCGTCCTGTGCGCCGCCTTGACGCCTGACGGGATTCCAGCCGGGCTGTCCCTTCCTGCCCCCCTGCCGGTCTTCTCTTTTCGGGCCGCGGCGGTGGCAAACATGATATTCCGCCCCCTGGCCCAGGGAGCGGCGGGGTTCTCCTTCCGGTGGAAAATAGGCCCGCTTTTCTGGCTCCCGAAAAAGCGGGCCGTTACGGTTGCGCTTTCTTAAAAAATCAGTATCGGAACAGCGGCGGTTAATAAAACATTCTGATATGCTCCACCTGGGAACGATGCTTCAATTTGAGGAGCAAAGTCCGTTCCGAAGACGAGAAGGACCAACCTGAAGAATCATAGCTTTCAAACCGGGGATCGGTCCGGTAGTCTATGCCGTAAAGTTGGATCTTGGTGAAAGGACGCAGGCCCCGAATCAGCATATAGTGGGTTTCCCCAATCGGAAAGGATACGGCGATGTCCAAAATATTATTCTCCTGGGAAACCGTGACGGAATCTGAAGCGGTCCAAGCCCAGACACCGCTTTCCTGAGCGCCTATGCTGACGGCATGGGGATGGACGGCTGAGGGAAAGAGATGATACAGGGCTAGGAAATCCAGTCCGGGTTCGCCTGCGACAGGACGAATATCGGGGGGTTCAGTCTCTTCGCCTGCTTGCGCTTCGGGGATGGTTACCCCTGCCGGAAGACTGCCGTTCTCAAAGAAGGAAAGGACCGAAATGACCAGAGAACGGCCTAAAGCGCCCCACGTCTCCTGATTCGAAATTCGTCCATACCGATCCAGCGCAAGACCCAGCCTAAGATTGTATTCCAAATTCGCGTGGCCGTTCCCAAAATACAGGACCCGATCCCCGGCGGAGTTCTGCTTCATTCCGTCGTACATCATACGGCACACGCTTTCTACGAGGCTTTCAAAGGGATTGTCTTCCGGGGAACAATAAATTCTCCACTCGGTATATCCTTCCAAAATCCCAGGGAGGACGGCGGGAGAAAAGTACGCCGGATCAAGGGAGAGCGCCAACTCGGCGATGCCGTCAAGGATTTCGTCATAGCCCCGTATGCCGCAAAATTCTACAACATGAGATTCCAGAAAAACATCTTCCGAGCCGGATGAGACAAGAGAAGAAAGACGAGCAACCGCATCCCGCTCAAAAGAAGATAAAGAACGCAAACCCAGGTCCAGACGGCCAAGGTACACCGCTCCCTTATAGGTCCATGCCGCTCTCCGCAGGAAGGCCGAAGGAATACTGGCCATAACATCCTCATAGACGCCGCGGCTGGCTGATTCTCCGGCATAGGCCACCACCACGTCTTCATTGTCAGTAGTCCGTACGGTTCTACTCCAAAGGGAATAGGCTTCATCCCGCCAGCGGTTTACCGCCTCACTATACAGAACATTGTCCCTGGCTGCGGCAAGGATGAAATCGTCAGGAATAAATCCCTGCTGTTCCGGAATCGTGCGTTCCTGAACGGCCTGATAATAGGCTACTCGCTCATTGACGTCTAAAAGCAACACCCGGCGTTCACCGTTCAGATGGGTCGAACCGAAACTATACTGGGTCCTTTCGGCGGTAACGATAAATTGGCCGTTCCCCGCATCCCGGATCCGGGAAGTCCGCATGGCCCGGTACGGCAATTCAAGGCCGGCATATTCTTCTTTAAACTGACCGGTAATCCGCAGCCCCTCCCCTTCGTCCAGAGCGCTCAGGACGTCAAAAACAAGCTGCATCCCGTCAGCAAAATCGAAACGCACAGAATTGCCGTAGACGCTCATAAATTGAGGTAAAAGAGCCTCCCTCTCCCCGGTATACCGTAAAAAGACAAATTCCCCATCATCATGAAGATTGAATTCCATTCCCCCAAATGAGACGGTAACGCCGCCTGCCAAAGGGCGCCTGGCAGGAGCTTCGCCGCCCACGTTCGCTGTTCGGATAGGAGATTCCCCATACCGGCCAGAAACGGTCATTGGGCCGATATGCCGGATAAATCCACGATGCTGGGTAAATTGAATCATCACCAGGATTACAAAGATTCCCAGATATAAAAAAACCACCCCCGTCATACGGAGAAAAACAGTTCGTACCATTATTACAGATAATAGTCCATCTATAAATAAGAATTCAAGGAGCTTTGTTCAACTTGCCGCTTTCTTTTTAATTATATACTATGTTTAGTATGAAGAATATTATACCGGGTTCAATGGCGGGCTTGCTTTTTATTGTGGCGCTACTCGCCTGTTCCACCCAGCCCCAACCGGTTTCCGGCGTTCCAGAAGGGCCGCCCGAAAAACCGGAGTTTGCGGAACCGGAACCGCTCGAAGACGTTGGCAGTACCCAATCCATTCTTACCAGGGTCGCCGTTCTTTTGGAACAAAACGATCACGCGGGAGCCATTGCCCTTTTCGACGAGATTGAAGAACCGGAGCGGGAGTCTTCAAGGATTCAACTGTTAAAAGCATCGATCCTGCTTTCCGCGGGAAGGCTTGAGGAGGGGCGGGCTGTGGTTCAGGCCGTTCTTTCCAATGATTCCGAAAACCCGGACGCGTTGTTTGTTCTTTCCAGCTTCGAGAGCGCTGAAGGGAAGACGCGGGAACAACGGCGGCTTTTGGAGCAAATCATCAGCATCCAGCCCGGCCATGTGGAAGCGTTGGCCGCGCTGGGGACAATGTTTCTGGGGAACCGGTCATATAAGAACGCCGCGTCCTACTTTGACCGGGCGTTGGAAACGGATCCCGAATACGGGGAGGCCCTCGTTGGCCGGGCGGAGGTTCATCGCTATCAGCGGGACCCTCAAAAGGCGGAGGCCTTGCTGAACAAGGCCGTCGCCCTCTATCCCCAGTGGGAGGCGTCCTGGAGCAGCCGCGCCCGGCTTTACCGGGAGATAGGCGCTCTGCCCCAGGCCCTGGCGGACCTGAACGCCGCCAAAATAATAGCCCCGGGCAGTTACTGGATAAGTTGTGACCGGGGGACCGTCCTCTTGGATATGGGCAGGAAGCCGGAAGCCCTGGAAGAATTCCAACGGGCTATCAGCCTGGGGCCGGACAATTTCGTCGCTTATGTCTACAGCGCCGGGATCAAGGATGATTTAAAGGATTATGCAGGAGCGGAACAAGATTATCGGGCCGTGATCCGGCTTAAACCGGCCTATTACTTCGCGTTTGAGGGCTTGGGTATGCTGATGATGCGGCGGGGCGCCTGGGGCGAGGCCAGGGCCGCCTTTCAGGAAGCCTACAACGCGGCTCCCCAAGAAACCGCCTACGCCCTCCTGGCGGCGGCCAACTGGATACGGACGGGAACGCCGCAGGACCTCAAACAATTCTTACAGTCCGCCATCAGGCGGGTGCAGCGGGAAACCCTAGAATGGTATGTGATGCGCCTCTACTACGATCTTTCCGGAGACGGTGATGTCGCTATGCGGATTGAGCGGGAGAGAGATCTGGATATGAAACAAAAGATGCTGTTTTATCTGGCCTTGTACTACGACGCCCGCAACAACCGGGCGCTGGCGGACAGGTACTACCTTCAGGTAAAGGAAATGGGCAGACCCGGTACGCTGGAATGGCGGATAAACGAGTGGACCCTGCAAGAGCGAAATTTGAATGTCCACTGAGGTTTATCCCGCATATCAACGGAGAGTCTTCCCCGGAAGTCATGTCGATTCCGGACGATTTTTTCTGAGGTTCCGGGAAATCCGGGCAGCCCTCATCGTCGCGACTGGAGCGGAAACCCGCCACGCTTCAGTCCGCAGCGGGGACCCGCGCCTTCCAATCAGCGAAGGCGGATTGTTTCAGCGTTTATTTGATGCAGCCGCAAAAGAACAGGAGAACTCATGAACGATACCCGAATGACAATTGAATTCCCCGGACGGGAGATCATCCTTATCGGGACCGCCCACATTTCCCGGGACAGCATAGCCGAAGTGGAACAAGCCATCAGGGAAGGAAAACCCGGTATGGTCTGCGTTGAACTTGACGCCGGCCGCTATGCCTCTATCATCCAACAGGAAAACTGGGAAAAGCTGGATGTGGTTAAGGTGTTTAAAGAAGGGAAAGGCTTCCTTCTAATGGTGAACCTGGTCCTTTCCGGCTTTCAGCGCCGCATGGGGCAGGAACTGGGGGTAAAACCCGGAGAGGAGATGAAGATCGCCATAGAAACCGCCCGGGACCTGGGAATACCCCACGCTCTCTGCGACCGGGAAATACAAACCACCCTCCGCAGGGCCTGGACCCGTTGCGGCCTGTGGAGCAAGTGCAAGCTTTTGGCCTCCCTCTTGTCCAGCGCCTTCGTCACGGAAAAGTACAGCGAAACGGAGATAGAGTCGCTGAAAAGCCGCAGTGAATTGGACGGTATGATGGCGGAACTGGCCGAATATTTGCCCCGTGTAAAGGAAACCCTCATTGACGAGCGGGATCGCTACCTTGCGGCAAAAATCTGGGAAAGCGGAGTCCAAACCGGAGGAAAACAGATCGCCGTGGTAGGCGCGGGTCATTTGCAGGGCGTCCGGAGCCATCTGGAAAAGCTCGCCGCGGGAGAGGAGAGCGCCGACGTATCCAATCTGGACGTGGTGCCGCCGGCCTCAGTCGTATCCAAGTCCGCCGGGTGGCTGTTCCCCCTCCTCATCGCCGCCCTCATCATCCTGGGTTTTTTCCGGGCCGGAGCGATGATAAGCCTGGAAATGCTCATCCGCTGGATCATGCTCAACGGCTCCCTGGCCGCGCTGGGAACCCTTATCGCCCTGGGGCATCCTCTGTCCATCCTGGTTTCCTTTGTAGGGGCTCCCATCGCCACCCTTAACCCGTTCATTGGGGTAGGGCTTTTTTCCGGCGTTGTGGAAGCATCAATGAGAAAACCGCGCGTCATGGACGCCGAGACCATCTCGGAAGACATAGGCAGCCTTAAAGGGATATACCGGAACCGGATCACCAAAGCGCTGCTGGTATTTTTCCTGTCTTCCCTGGGCGGCGCGATAGGGAACTTCATCGCCATCCCTTCTCTGGCAAGTTTATTGGGATTGGGGAAATGAACCGCCTTTCGTACCGGGGACCCGACTCTTGCGGACACACACATCGGGTTTCTCATCCCGCCGCAGCCGTCGCCCGGCAACACTTAATCGCCGGCGTAACAGGCTGCTAGAACCCCGGGGGTAACAGACTGTTATCCAGTGACGGCTCCACATTTTTCCGGTAGAGTTCCCGGTTCAGGGTGGAAAGGATAAGGGTAGACTCAGGGGGAAGTTGATACGGCAGCGTAAAGTCGCCTCCGGGGAATTCCACTTCCACCAGGAGACGGCGTTCCCCGCTGGGGAGCAGGGCCTCAAGGCGTACCGGCAGGGGGTATGGGTTTTCCGGCAGTGTATGCGAGAAGAGGGCAAAAACATCACCATTCAGGCTCCCGTCCTGGGGAGCTGTTATCAGAATAGAAACAGGCCGCTTCTTGTCTATGACCGTCTGGGCCGGAGGGTCCTGGTAAACCGCTATCCCCGCCGGTTCATTCCCCCGGACCGGCCGTAATTCAAAGAGAAAATTGATCCCCCTCTGCTGAATTTGCTCCAGCACCCTGGAAACCGTAAGCCCTGTAAAATCCGGCACGGTAATCGTAAGCTGTTCAGGCCCCCGGCTGACCACGAATTCCAGCGTGGTAGGACCTGAAACAGCGGTCCCCGGCGCGGGCCGTTGCTGCAATATGGTTCCCGCCGGTTCGGAGGAGTATTCGTACATGGGAGGCTCTTTCAGGGACAAGAGCGGCTGATCCTCGCCGGCGGCGCTGGCGGCCAAGGCAAACAGGGTTCTTAGATCCAGCTTCACTTCGTCGAGATTTCTGCCCCGGTAGTTTTCTATTGTATTGATCACCGCGCCCTGGCTTACCACCAGACGGATACGGCGGCCCGCCTTGACGATAGTCCCTGGCTGGGGGTCCTGCTCCAGGATGAGTCCTTTTTCCATATTCGACTGGGAATACCGCAGTTGGATCCGGGGGTACAATTCCTTGACCTGTAATTCCAGCAGGGCGGCGGTAAGTTCCTTGTTCTGTACATTGGGTACCATTGTCTCCTCGGCTCCTCTAAGCGCTATAAAAAAGACCACAACGGCGGCTGTCCCCATAATACAGAGCATACCTATGCCCAGGAAAATAAACGTCCTCAGACGGCCCGCAATGTGCACTGCAAAGGAATCCCGGCTCAATTTTCTGAATTTCGACATAACACCTCTGAGAGGAATTTAAACCTCGTTTTCAAGTTTCCCCGCGCACGCGGGTTCTTCTGGGACGGTTGTCTTCTATCACTTCCCTTCCAAGCGCCCCCGTATCAGGTTAACCGGGAACCGGTAAATCCCGGAGCGCCATTTAAAAAAGAACGCCAGTCCAGAGCTTTCCTGGTACGGTACTGCAACCGTTCCGCCGCATAAATCCCCTTCCCTGTTTGTATCAATATACCCCGGCTTTTGTCTACGCCCAGTACGGTTCCCGGCGGTTCCACTGATGGTTCCGCCGGTTCCCAGGGCCGGCCCTCCAGGATGTAGAGGTCCGCTTCTCCATGACGGGTCAGACAGAGCGGCCAGGGCGTAAAGGCCCTAATCCTCGCATCTATTTCCCAGGCGTCCGCGTTCCAGTCTATGCGCCCGTCTTCCTTGTTTAAAAGGCGGCAGTACACCGCCCGCTCGTGGTCCTGGGGAGTTCCGGCGGCCCCGCCCCCGGCGAGTTCCCGGATAAGAGACGTAAGCAGAACCGCGCTTTTTTGGGCGGCGATCCCGCCTAATGAACCGGCGGTTTCCCGGCCCGTTAAAGGGAACCGCTCCTGGATCAGGATGTCTCCGGCATCCATTTGAAGCGCAATACGCTGTATGCTGATCCCCGTCTCGGCATCCCGGTTCAAAATAGCCGCCTGAATAGGGGCAGGCCCCCGGTATTTGGGAAGCAGCGACGGGTGTATGTTGATCCCTCCCTGGGGAAACAGGCCCAGGAACTTAGGGCCAAAGATTCTGCCGTAGGCGAAGGAAACCAGGAGGTCCGGCTTCAGGGCCGCAACCGCTTCCCGCGCCTCCCCGTTGAGCTTCTCCGGTTTCAGCACGGGGAACGGGGCTTTCCCCTGTTCCCGCAGAACCGCCGAAAGCGTCTCCCCAGCGGCCCCCACCGCGGTGGGTCCCGGTGTTCCGCGCCGTCCTTTGGGGGTATCCGGGTTGGTGAGCACCCCTACAACTTCACACGCCTCCTCCATGCCGGGGGCGGTAAGGGCTTCCAAAGACGGCGCCGCTATTTCCGGGCTTCCCGCAAAAAGCACGCGAATACGCGCCCCTACAGTCGTCAGCATCTAGGCGCGCCGCCTTTTTTCAAATTTTGTCAAAATCCTGTTCCGTTTTGGCGCGGAAAGGCGATCGATAAAGAGAAGCCCTTCCAGATGGTCGTATTCATGGAGCACCACCCGCGCCAGAATCCCCGATGCGTCCAGGGTAAAAGGCCGCCCCCGCTCGTTCCACGCCTGAACCCGCACACGGGAAGGCCGGATCACCTCAGCCCAAAGTCCGGGGATGGAAAGACAGCCTTCCTCGTATTTCGCGAGGTCCTGGGAAGTTTCGATAATTGAAGGATTGATGAATACCCTGGGCATATCGTCGGCAACATGAACCACAAAGATCCGCTTCATAAGTCCAACCTGTGGCCCCGCAAGCCCGACTCCCTTGCCTTCATGCAAAGCCTCAAGCATGTCCTGGGCTATCTTCTTATACGAAACGTCTATGGGCCGGATCGTTTCCGCCTTCTGCCGTAAAAGCTCATTTCCAAGGATTAATATATCCATTATGCGGTTAATAGTATCCAAAAAGAGCGTGCGGGAAAAGCCTGAACGGGAGAGGCTTTTCCCGTTCAGGCTGAGGACCCGCGCAAAAAAAGAAGACGCGCCGCGGTATGCCCGCCGCATATACCATACGGGTCCTCAGGTGAAATACGTGAGGCGGGTTCACGAACCGCCGAGTTCACAACCAGCAATACAGGCGCGCAGGGGAAGCACATAGGAAGGCTCTACCGAAAGTTCGTCAAGCCCCATCTCCAGGAAGGCGGCGGTAAGAGTCTTGTCCGCCCCGAGCATTCCGCATATCCCGGCCCATATTCCCGCCCGGTGGGCGTTTTCCACGGTCATACGGATAAACCGCAGGATCGCCTCATGATGGGTGTCGCAGAATTCGCTGATCGTCTCGTTTTGCCGGTCCACCGCCAGGGAGTACTGGGTAAGATCGTTGGTGCCTATACTGAAAAAATCCGCTTCCACCGCAAGCAGATCGCTTGTAACCGCCGCCGCCGGGGTTTCGATCATGATGCCGATGGGGGTTTCCTCATTAAAGGGAATTTTCTCCGCCCGCAGTTCCTCACGAGCTTCGGCGGCGATGGCCTTTGCCTGCTGTAGTTCCTTCACGGTGTTGATCATGGGAAACATTATGGCCACATTGCCGTGGGCTGAGGCCCGGTAAATCGCCCGGAGCTGGGTTTTGAAAAGCGGGGGGCGCGTCAGACAGATCCGGATGGCTCTCATGCCCAGGGCGGGATTTTCCTCTTGGGGGAGTTCGAAATACCCCGCCTGTTTATCCGCGCCTATATCCAGGGTACGGATAATAACCTGCCTGCCGCCCATCAATTCCGCCGCCTTACGGTAGCTTTCATACTGAATGTCCTCCGCAGGGTAATCGTCCCGGCCCAGGTAGAGGAATTCGCTGCGGAACAGGCCTATCCCTTCCGCATCGGCGGAAAGAGCCGCTTCCACATCCGTAACCGAGCCGATGTTGGCGTAGAGCTTTATTTTCCGTCCGTCTTTTGAAACAGTGGGCTTTCCCCGGAACTGTTCCAGTTCCTGCCGCTCGTCCAGGAACCGTTTTTGTTTTGTTTCAAAGCCTTCCTGGGTCTCCGGGTCCGGGTCCAGGCAGAGTTCCCCGGTTTCCCCGTCCAGGGCGGCCAGCTTGCCCGCAAGCCCCGGAGAAAGAGACGCCCCCAGGCCGATGATTGCCGGAATCCCCATCGTCCGGGCAAAAATAGCCGTGTGGGAATTAGCGGCCCCCTGCTGGGAAACCAGGGCGAGAACCTTGGAACGGTCAAACTGCGCGGTTTCGCTGGGGCTAAAATCCCGGGCCGCCAGAACAACCGGTTCAGGGCCTGCGGTAATCTGCTGCTGGGTTCCCGAAAGAATCTCAATAACCCGGTTCGCCACATCCCGCACGTCCGCCGCCCGCTCGCTCATGTATTCATCATCCATTTCGGCGAATTCCCGGGCCAACTGGGTTCCCGCTTCCATAACGGCATATTCCGCGCAGAGCCGCTGGGTTTCGATAATTTTGACAATAGGATCGCAGAAATCGGGATCGTCAAGCATCATCCGGTGGATTTCAAAGAGCAGGGCGTTCTTTTCGCCGATCTTTTCCACCATCGTGGCTGAAAGCTCATCAAGCTGTTCGCCCGCGGTTTGCCGGGCCGCGTTGAACCGCTCTATTTCCCCCACAGGGTCGCTGATGCTCTTTTTCTCGACCGTTGTAGACGACGGCTCAAAGAAAACCAGCTTTCCAACAGCGATCCCCTTACTTACTCCTTTTCCCCGCAATGTAATCATTATACGCCTCCTCTGTATGCCGCCGGTCTGTCATGAGACCGCCGGAGCGCTGTAATTGCATATCCGCCTGATCTTTCACAGACGGCGTAAGTGTACGTCTTTTACCAATTCTTCAACGACCGAAGCCGACGGCGCCTGGGTGCCGTCGGCGGCAACCGCCCCTGCGGAAGCCGCCAGGGACAGGGCCAGGCAGCGTTCCAGGGGGAACCCCTGCTCTATCCCAAAGGCCAGGGCGCCCACCATGCAGTCCCCGGCGCCCACGGTGGACCGTACCGGTACCGCCAGAGCGCCGGCGCGCCAGGCGGCTTCCGGGCTGACAAACAAGGCCCCCTCCGGCCCCAGCGAGAGGGCCGCCAGGGAGACCCCCCGGTCAAGGAGCCGCCGTAAAAGGCCGGTCAGGTATGCGTCTATTCGGTCTCCCGCGCATTCCCCCCCCTCGTTTTCCACGCCGAAATACTGAAGCAGCTCATAGCGGTTGGGCTTGATATAGTCCGGGGGCGCTTCCAGCGCGAGGCGGAGAGCCTCCCCGTCGGCGTCGACAAAAACCCGCGCTCCGGCGGAACGCAGGGCGACGCAGAGTCGTTGGTAGGTATCCGCCGGAATCCCCCGGGGCAGGCTGCCGGACAACACAAAGATGTTTTCCGGCGCGGCCAGGCTGGAAAGTTTTTTTTCCAGGGCCTCCCACTCTTCGCTCAGAATCACCGGCCCCGGCTCGTTTAGTTCCGTAAGCCGCCCGCCGGCGTCCATTACCTTCAGATTAATCCGGGTCATCGCTTTGATACGCACAAAGTCATGCTCAATCCCCCGCTCCGTAATGCGGGCTAAAAGCTCGTCCCCCACGTATCCCCCGGCGAAACCGGCGGCCAGAGTACGGCCCCCCAGGGCCTTTATCATATCTGAAACGTTGACTCCTTTACCCCCGGCGTCTACGGTTATATCCCGCAGCCGGTTAAGGGCGTTGGGCCGCATCACGTCAACAGCGGCGGTTTTGTCCAACGCAGGATTCAACGTAACCGTAACAATCATGAATTCCCCGCCCCCGGCCCGCAGAGCATGTCGTACACCGCCTTTTGATCCGCCGCCTTGACAAGGGCAATTACATCTTCCCCGGTCTCAAGGTTGTCAACGATGTTTCCCATAATATCCAGGTGTTCGTCTCCCCGCGCGGCTATGCCGATGACCAGGTAGACCTTCGTATCGTGCCAGTCTATGCCGTCCGGGTAGGCGAGAACCACGATCCCGGTGGAAAGGATATCGTCTTTGTATTCTTTTTCGCCGTGGGGCAGGGCAATGTAGTTTCCTATGCCGGTACTGAACGAATTGTCCCGTTGCACCATTCCCTCAATGTACCGTTCGTTCGCATAGCCTGAATCAACCAGCATACGCCCACACCGGCGTATCACTGCTTCCCGGTCCTCCGGGGGCAGGTTTAGGATAATGTTCTCAATCTTGAGCATGGGTAAATCTGTCGCCATTTGGTTTCCTCCGCAATTTCGATATAACCGAATATTCTGAGGCTGTTCCAAAACTGAAGTTGTGGAACAGGCTCTTCTGATAACCGCCCCCATACAGGGCCGGCCTGCTGAAACGGCGGAACCAGCAGCCCAAACAGCGGGGGCTGGCCGTCCGTTTTTTTCTTTCTTCGCCGCCGGGGTTCACGGTTCCCCGATCCCGCAACCCGCCCTTCAGCCGTTCAATTTTCCGGCGCAGTATTGGGTAAGCGCCTCGGCAAGTTCCCCCTCCATCAGAGCCTTAACCGCGGGGCCGTCCCCGGCGCGTACCGCCTCCGGCAAGGCGGGGGTGTCGATCAGGGCGCTGCTGATGGTTCCCATAATCCCCGTCAGATCCGGCGTACAGTCATGGGGGATGAGCATGAGCAGGCAGCTTTGCGCCCCCCGGAAGTATTTGTTTAGAAACACTCCCCCCTCCGGCGTAATAAGCCCGAAAACCGGCGCGGCGGCCCCGGCGCTTTTGGCGTGGAGCAACACGATTTTCATTTCTTCTATTATCTGGCTTACCACCGCTTCCCGGTCCAGAAGGTCCCGGTACACGATCCGCGCTCCCGCCTCGTCTTCCACAAAGGCCGCCGCGGCGCGGGCCAGGTCCTCAAAGGCGCAGTCCGCCGGAACACGCTCGACGCGGAAGACTGACAGGGCCACGAAGACCTGACCCAGCACCGCGATAACCCGTTCCAGCCGGGCCGTCAAGGGCTTCCGGTTTTGAACCGGAACATTTTTTCCCACGAACGCACGGGCGGTAATGATCTCCCCTATTTTCTGATAATCTTCCTCGGTAAGCAGCGCGTGGACCAGAATCACCGGCCTCCCGGCGTTTTCCAGGGGAATGGTGGAGATAAGAAAATCCGTCTTTTCCCATTGATCATTCCAGCCGCATATATCAATTTCCAACTCCCCCTTAAACCGCTTCCGCACCTGGGAGGCAAGCATATAGGCCATACCGATACCGGCGGCGCAGACAACACCGGCGGTCAATACCCTCCGGCGGATGTTTTTCTCGTCCATGGCGGAAAGAGCCGCAAGAAAATGTATCGCAATTAACGACACTTCCCCTGGGGGCACCGACCGCCCCATATACTCGCTCAGGGCCTCGGCTCCCCGGCGGCTTTTTTCGTAGATTTCAGGATATTGACTTTCCAACTGGCCGTCCAGAAAATCCGGCAGGACCAGTTTCCGCCCAAGCCGGGTTAGCGCGGACAGCAAATGCCGGTTGATCCCCTGGACCAGCATCTCGTTTGTCAGCAATACCGGCGCAAGGGCAGGGTCGAACCGCTCGATGATCCGGACAGTGAGGGCGCTGATGCGCTCCCGCTCCTCCGAGGTTTCAACCTGCAAAGGGCTGTCCTGTTTTGAACGGCACGCCTGAATGCACAGGGCGACGCCGTTGTGTTCTTCCGGGGGAAGGGTAACGGCGAACCGCTCCTCCAGGGTCCGGATGAGGCGCTCCGCAAGCCGGTCCTGGAATGATCCGGCGGAAGACGGCCCTTCCTGCAACAGGGCGCCGTCGGCAACCCGCCGGATCATCACCATCAGATACACGGCGAACATCTGAAGGGATTCCGCCGTCATCCAGTCGAATTCCAGACTGTGCCGTTCCAGCGCTTCCGCCACCCCTTCTTCAATGTCGTTGCCGGGATACCCGGTGTTCCGGGTATAGGAGAGACAGCTCTGGCCCTCCCGCATCAGAGCTTCCCGAATGGCCGCCCGTATATCCTCCTCCGCTCCTTCCGCATATACCCCCTGGCCAGGCCGCCGAACCAGGGTGATGGCGTATTCTTTCAACAGCGGGTCAATGGCGTCAAGATCATTACTCACCGTTGACTCGCTTACCCCCAAGCTGTCCGAATAAAAGAACAGCTTTTGCACCGATCCGCTGTTGGCAAGGACTTCCAGCATCAAGCGGCGGATCCTCAGCCGGCGGTTCACCGGCTGAAGGGGCTCTTTATCCAGCAGGGCGGCAAGCTCGCGCCTGACCCCCTCATCGCACTCTATCCGTATGCCCCGCCCCGGAACGGAAACCAGCCGTACCTGATCCAGCGATCGTTCAATCGCCTCCAGGTCCCGAAACACGGTCCGCCGGCTGCTTTCCAGCGCGGCGGCCATGGAATCAACACTTACCGGCTCATCCTGGCGAATCAGCAAATCCAGCAACCGCACGATGCGGGGCGAAAATACAGACAGGCGATCCCGGATGCTCACTGGTTTACAAGTTGCTGGTTAAGAAAACCCGGGCCGCTTCTATGGCCGCATCCTCATCGGCCCCTTCCGCCTTGACGGTAAACGTCTGGCCGCATTTGAGCCGCAGCTTCATCAGGGAGATTAGCTTTTTGCCGTCCACCCCCTCGTCTTCTCCCCGGTGGACGGTTATCCTACTCGTGAACTTCTGCATTTCTTTTACAAAAAGTCCCGCCGGCCGGGCGTGAATCCCATCCGGATCGTTAATAGTATGTTCAAGTTCCCGCATAAAAACTCCCCAGGGCCTTCACACCCTTATTTCTTTTGCAAGCGCTGTATCAGTTCATCGTATTCAGGCGCGTTCAGGAAGTCCCGAATCGCCACCAGGGCCGCCGCCGGGTTCGCCGCCGCCGCCCGCTCTTTCAGTTCCACATGGCAGACGATGACCTGTGCGTCTGAGGGGACTTCGCTTACCGGGGAATGCACCACCGTAATGTCGCCAAGGCCCGCGGCGGCTAGTTTCTTCCGCAGTTTGGTCGCCCCCATCGCGCTTGAGCCCATACCGGCGTCGCAGGCGAATACAATCTTGGTTACTCCCGAAGAAACCGCCGGAGCGACCGTTTGTTTAACGCCGCCGGCAAGACTGGTTTCTCCAACCGATACGCCCTTCGATTCGGCTTTCATCGCCTTGATCGAATCCCGGGCAGTACTTAAATCCGCCTCATCTTTGCCAAAGGCTTTCAGCAGCGCCATGGAAAGCATGAAGGATACGCCCGCGCCAACCGCGATTCCCAGCAGGTTGGGAAGATGAGCGCCCTTGGGGGTCATCATCATTTCCGCGAAGATGCTCCCCGGAGAGGCCGCGCCGATAAGCCCGCCGCCAAACAGAACCAGGGTAAGCACGCCCGCCGCGCCGCCGCCTATCATAGCCAGGATGAGGATCGGGTTCATCAGGACGTAGGGGAAGTAGATTTCATGAATTCCCCCAAGGAAGTGAATGATGATGGCGCCCGGCGCGCTGTCTTTCGCGCTGCCTTTGCCAACCAGCATATAGGCCGTCAACAGGCCGAGTCCGGGGCCGGGGTTGGATTCTATCATGTAGAAGATAGATCTACCCACATCCGCCGCCTGCTGGGCTCCCAGAGGAGTAAATACGCCGTGGTTTATCGCGTTGTTGAGGAACAGCACCTTAGCGGGTTCCACCAGGATTGAGGTAAGGGGCAGAAGCCGGTTGTCAACCAGCCAGCCAACCCCCGCGCCCAGAGCGTTGTTGATGCCCTGGGCCAGCGGGCTGATTCCCAGGTAGGCGATAACCGCCAGGACAGCCCCGGCGATACCAGCGGAGAAGTTGTTGATCAACATCTCGAAGCCCGCGGGGATCTTGTCCTCCAGGGATGCGTCGATCTTTTTGATCACCAGGCCGCCCAGAGGTCCCATGAGCATCGCGCCCAGGAACATCGGTACATCGGCGCCCATAATGACCCCCATTGTCGCAATGGAGCCGACCACGCCGCCTCTGATGCCGCCCACCGCGCGGCCTCCGGTATACCCTATCAACAGGGGAAGCAGATAACTGAGCATGGGCCCCACCATCTCGCCCAGTTTTTCGTTGGGGGTCCACCCCGTCGGGATGAACAGCGCGGTAATGAAGCCCCAGGCGATAAACGCGCCGATATTGGGCATTACCATTGCACTCAGAAAACGTCCGGCTTTTTGAATAGCTTGTTTCATAGTTGCCTCCTAATAGTAGGATCAGTATACGGGGAGGTTTTTCCAGTCCGCAACAAAAAGACCTGTAATTTTGACAAGCCGGGTTGTGCCATAAGTGGAGAAGTGGGCGCTCCGCCGTCAACACATTAAAAAGTCTTGTCTGTATCTGATTTATGATATTTTGTAAACGGGGCGCCTTATATCCGCCGGGATAGCGGGGCCGGCGCCGATTGTTCTGCCCGGAGGCGGCGCGTTATCGCGGGGTCCTTACCGCGACTTGCCTACCCCGGCTTTTGAACACCAGGCGCTGACGACGCACCGGGAGCAATGCGGACTGATAGGCCGGCATATTGTTTGGCCGTACCGGACCAGAAACATGTTGATCCGCCTCCAGTATTTTTTCGGGAGGATGGCGCGCAGAGCGGCTTCGGTTTTGTCCGGAGCGGATGTTCCTTCCGGGCCGAACCAGCCCATACGGTTGGAGATACGGTGAACGTGAATATCCACACAGACGGCGTCTATGCCGAAAGCCTCGGAGAGAACCAGGTTGGCGGTCTTCCGCCCCACCCCCGGCAGGGCCAGCAGCGCGTCCATGTCCGCCGGGACCCGGCCGCCCTCCTGTTCCAGAAGGATACGGGCAATTTTCACAAGATTTGCCGCTTTGGTCCGGTAAAAACCCACGGGATAGACAAGCCGGGTAATTTCTTCCTCCCCCAGGGAAAGCAAGGCCGCCGGTGTAGGCGCTTTTTTCAGAAGCCGTTCTGAAGCGGCTAACGTTACCTCGTCCTTGGTGCGGAGGCTTAGAATAGTGGACGCCAACACCGCCCAGGGATCCCGGCGGTACAGTCCGGCTATGGCGCTTACCGAGGGTCCGGCGGACTTGCCGGCGGCTCCGCCGTTTCCCCGGTTTTTCTTCCCTTCCTGCCGGGCAGACCACGCTTCCCGGGCGGCGAACCCCGCCTCCCACGGAACATCGGCCCCGGAAACCGCCGACTCCGGGGCCGGCGGCCTGGGGGAGGCGGTTTGTTTGTCTTTCATACACGGCGACCGCAGATCGCGCCGGATGGTTCGTCCATCCGTTCCAGCAGGGCCGCGGCCAGGGCTTCCACAGCCAAACCTTCGCCCACCGGCCCCAAGCCCTCAGCGGTTTTCCCCTTGATAAAGACGGCTCCGGCGTCCATTTCCAGCACGTTAGCCAGAGACGCGCGGACAGCCTCCCGGTATGGGAGAATGCGGGGCGTTTCACAAATAACCACGCAATCCAGGTTGACCAGCCGCCAGCCCGCAGCCAGCGCCTTCTCATAGGCGGAACGGAGTAAAACTAAGGAATCGGCGTCTTTCCACGCGGAGTCTGACGGCGGATAAAGCTCCCCGATGTCGCCAAGAGCGGCGGCTCCCAGGAGGGCGTCGGCAACCGCGTGGGCCAGGACATCCCCATCGGAATGTCCAAGTTCGCCCGTTTCCGAGGGAATTTCAACACCTCCCAGAAGAAAACGGCGTCCGTGTACCAGGCGGTGAATATCCCAGCCCAAGCCGGTACGGATCATAGGGCAAGGTCCTCCGGAAAGGTGATCTTCCGGTTGGCCGGGGAGCCGGGGATGGCCGCCACCGGCCCCTGGAATTCGCCCCAGACTTCCGCATCATCAGTATAGTCCCGCCCGTCCCGATCCTCCCGGAGGGCGGCCTGTTCATGGGCCTGGAGTATGGCGGGATAGGCAAAGCCCTGCGGAGTTTGGGCGGTTCCAATCTGGGAGCGGATGAGGTGGCGGGTGATGAATCCCTCGCCGTCCACTTCTTTAGGAGTCTCGGTAATGGGGAGCAGGGGGATTACCGCCTGGCGCTGCATAACGGCGTCTATAGTCCGTTCAATGAGGTCCTCATCCACCCAGGGCCGGGCGCCGTCATGGATGAGCACATACGCCGGGTTCCACGATCCAAGAAAAACAAGAGCCCTATGGACGGAGGACCGGCGCGTGGGGCCTCCCCGTACAAAGCGGACCGGAGGGTACAGGGATTGGCCGCTCGCAATGAGGGAGGAAGGGAGGGAGGCGCGGGCCGCTTCTTCACCGGACGCCGGATCCTCGGGGACGGTAACAACGATAAGACCGATACGCGGGGAACCGGCAAACGCCATGACCGCCGCGCCCAGGACGGAGTGCGGTTCGCCGCCGGGGCCGGGCCGCGCCGGAACCAGGGGGCGGTATTCCTTTTTGAGCCCCCCCATGCGGCGGGAAGACCCGGCTGCGGTGATGATCGCGGCAATATACGGGGGGGCTGCGACGCTTTTCATGGGAAAGCTCGAATTATTTTGCTTCGAGGCGGGCAAAGATCAGGGTTTCCGCCTCTTCTTTCGGCTTTTGAAGGGAATAGGCGATTTCGTCTTCCAGCAGTTTCAAGGCGTTATCATACAGTTTCCGCTCCAAAATGGGTAATTCTTTGACTTTGCTCCGGTGATAGAGGGACCGCACAATAGAGGCGATGTCCATAACGCTGCCCTTTTTCAGCAGATCCAAATTCATCTGATACCGGAGCTTCCAATCCGAAGGAATAGGCTCGTAATCTTCGCCGATCATGTCCAGCGCTTTTTCAGCTTCATCCTGGGGAACAATGGCCCGGATACCCAGCTCTTCCGCCTTTTCAACGGGGACCATGATGGTCATATCAGAAACTTCAAGATAAATCATATAGTACAGAATTGCTTTACTCTTGAATTCTTTAGTTTCGATAGCATTAATAATTCCCACGCCCTGGCTGGGATATACAACTCGCTGGCCCACAAAAAACAGGGGCTGAATCTCCATGACCGCATTGTCCATTGCTAATAATATACTCACAAAACCTAATTTTAAGCTACCGCCCCGGCGCGGCAACGGACGCCGGGGAATAACCGGCAGGGTAACCCGGCGGGAAATCCGCTCCCCCGGCGATTCCCGGCAGGGGCCTGAAAGCCTTGAACGCCAGATACTTAAAGGGATGAATGTCCAGCGCATTGGGGAACCAGCCCTCCAATTCGCCCGTATCCACCATGTTAAGGGCGGAGCTAAAGGAAATTGGCAGGACCGCTCCCCGGTCCAGGAGCAGTTTTTCCGCTTCCGCCAGAGTTTTCCAGCGTTTTTCCCCGTCTTCAGTCATGGACCGGTCTATAAGGGCCTCATACTCAGGATCGTCAAACCGGGCGTCGTTCAGGTTGGAATCCCTCCGCCACATCTGAAGGAAGGTGTAAGGGTCCGCAAAATCTCCTATCCAGGTGGAAAACCCCACCTCGTAATCATTCTCTTTCAGGGACCGGAAGTATTGACCGTAGGGGACCACGTCAATCTTTACAGTCAACCCCAGTTCCTGCATCCACGCGGCGGCCATGAGGCCCCCGATCCGGGCCGCGTCCGGAGACGGGGTCAGGCGTATCACCAGTTCCGGGAGGCCCTTCCCGCCGGGATAGCCCGCGTCGGCTAAAAGCCGCTTTGCGTCTTCCACATCGGGTTCCTCAAAACCCGCAACCTCCGGGTAGCCCGGCAGCCGGTAGATCAACGTCTTGGCCGGCAGATGGAAACCTTCCCTCATCTGCTCCCACGGCAGAGAAATAGAAAGCGCCCTGCGTACCCGGTGATCGTTCCAGGGGGGGGCGGCGGCTCGTATAAAATAGTAATGAGTGGCAAACAAGGCGTTCACTATGATGCCGCTTCGGTCCGTTAGGGCGTCAATATTTATGTCCCCCGCAACCCACCGGGCTTCCCCGGAATTCCAGTAAGACGTACTTTCGTCCCGATCCTCTGTGTACCGGAAAGTGAGTTTGTTGAGAGCTACCTGAGACGCATCCCAATAATACGGGTTTTTCTCCATGATGAGGGTGTTTTCTTGCCGTTCAGTGATATAAAAAGGCCCGTTGGACACAGGCGGCGCGCCGGGGCCGGACCAGTCCTCCTGATTGATCATGGAAGGATGGATGGGGCTGAAGGAATGATGGCAGAGCATGGCCGGAAAAAAAGACGCCGGAGAGTTGAGCCGCACTACCAGGGTCCGGCTGTCCGGCGTTTCTATCCCCACCGCGTCAGCGTTGGAAAGCCGCCCGGTACGGTAATCGTTCGCCCCAATTATGATGTCAAAGAGGGAGGAATAGGGGGATTCCCGTGCGGGGGACAACAGAGAAAGCCAGGCGGCGCGGAAATCTTCGGAACGAACCTCGTCCCCGTTCCAGTATTTGGCCCCTTCCCGCAAGGTAAAAGTCCATTCTTTTTTATCATCCGAAAGCTCCCATTTCTCGGCCATGGCGGGAACAGGCTCCATGGTGAATGGATGATAGGAAAAAAGACCTTCGTATAAAGCGGTAAAAATCTGGGCCTCACTGGCAAAATAGGATTTCCGAAAATCCAGCTCCGGTTCTTCGCTGAAAAAGACCACCGTGAGTTCGTCCCGGTTTGTGATGTCGGGCCGGGGTTCCGCGAACAGAGTCCCCTCATCTTCAGCCGCAGGCGGGATTGCATCTGGAGAAGGAGGAGGATTCCCGGCGCACGAGATTAGGCCGACCGTCATAACAATAAAGATGGCGCTTCCGAAAGTCCGTTTCATGGATCCTCCTAAATATCGGAACTAATTCCCAGGCGTTTGAACTGGTCCTCTTCTTCTTTTTGGGTGCTGTATTCATATCGTTTGCGGTTCGCGTTGACGATCGCGTTTTTTATAACTCCCAATTCGGGCTTGATCCCTTTAACCTTGCTCCGGTCTTCCGTGCTTACCGTGGATTTAAAGAAATCATCCAGGCCGGACAGGGTCTTATGCAGCGATTGAACATCCCGGATATGCCGTTCCAGCAGGCCAAGCAGCCGGGCGTCTTCCATGCCCGCAAGTTTGGACGCGCCGGTTCCCTGGTTGCTGACAGCTTGAAGGGCGGTGATTTTTTGATGTATCGTAAATTTTAAAACGTTGAAATTCACGGTTTCCTTGACTTTTACGCCCCGGGCGGGATCAACATATTCAACCGTATAAATAACAGGGGCGGGTTCCTTGTTCAACATCCGTTGGAGCAGCAGCCGGATTTTTTCCCCCAAACTCTTCCGCTGGTTTTCTAAAAGCTCGACGTTTTCGGCCACCTTGGGAGCTATCTCGGCGAGGCTCGATCCGGCGCCCCCTATAGCAACGAGACCCTCTATCAAAACAGTCTTAAAAGAAACGCTGGGCTTCGCGGTTTGTACTTTGTTGTTAGGAATCGTCAGCTTCTGGAGGGCCTGCGCCCGAAGATTTTCACCATCCTTTGAATAATCTTCCCGTATAAGCTCTTCCACAAGGTCAGGGTAGAAAAGTTTGCCGGGCATAACGGCGCTGAATTTCCTCTTAACCGCCGCTATTTGGGCCGCCTCTCCTGGCGGCATGATGCGGGTTACTTTGTTCCGCAGTTCCATCTTGTAATTTTCCCGGTTATACCCGACCACTTCTTTTAGGTGCCCCGCGATAGCGCCGGAGGCCCGGGATAAAGAGGTCAACGCCTGGTTGATGATATTGGCGGCTAAAGAATCCGCCCCCTGCCGCGCCTGAGCAACCGTTGCGACCATAGCCTTGGTATTCGCGGAGGTTTTTGCGTCTATGGTAAAATGAACCCAGTCTATATACTTGATCAACCCCAGGATTCGTCTAACTTTCTCAATAGAAAGCGAATCCAGGCTGATTTGATAAAAATTCACCAGGAAATCAAGCTGATTGTCAAATTGGGCAAGCCGTATACTCAGCTTGGCTACCCGTTCAGTCTCCGGAAAAGGGCTTGTATCGGGAACCGCAATGTCCGCAATCTTTACATCCTGTTTGTAGGGATCCTCATTAATAATTCTTCGTTTGAGGAACAACGAAAAAAGAGAATAAAACGCAACATGGAAAGTACGAAGTTCATCCTTTAGTTTAGGTAATTCGGATTTTTCCAGCCACTGACGGTATTCCGCAAGGGCCGCTGCGATTTTCTGATGATATTCAAGTACGTCCGCCATTAATTTAAGTATGCAGTAAAAACCAAATTAAGGCAACAGAGCGCGTTGCCTTAATCAACAATCCAGCCAAAAAGCAGATGGTGGGGGAACAGAGCGGCGGGGCGGTCGTTCACGGGAACCCCAGGCGGCATCCGGTAAATATTGCCGGTGGCAGTACCTCCCGCCAAACATGCCGGAGCGCGGGTGAACGGCGGACGATGCGGGAGAGACGGGCGGAGGTTGGGGAACTGGTCCAAACGGACGCTTCGCCGTTCGACCGGCGCGGCATTGGCGTCCAATACCCCCCGCACAGGTTTCAGGACGACGCGAGGGGTGCCTGAGGCATTATAACGCCGGCAGAACCGGGGTCCCCTTCGTGAATACGAAAAAACCGGGTTCAAAGCGTAGTACGACAAGGTGAACGATTCGCCCGTTATTGACGGTCCTTCGGCGCTTGCAAGAAAAATTCGCGGCGTATACACTGTCGTTACTATGGAAAAACCGGCGGCAACGCGAATCGGGCTGGTTCTTGCCTCCATACATACCGGTTCCGCGCTGAACGTGTGGCCCAGC
>JAIRSS010000124.1 GCA_031255315.1 Spirochaetaceae bacterium | reverse complement strand
CAGGGTGGATTTGCCTATTCCCGGCTCGCCTCCTACCAATATGGCGGACCGTTTCATGACGCCCCCGCCCAGAACCCGGTCAAGCTCGGCAATGCCGCTCCCTATACGGCTCCCCTCCTGAGGGTCCACGGCAGACAAGGGCAGGGATTGGGGCGCCTCCCCGGTACCGCGGATGCCGGGACCGGCCAGACCCGCCGGGCTGCCCCGTCCGCGTACCGTTGTTTCAATAAGGGTATTCCACTCCCCGCATTCCGGACACCGGCCCAGCCATTTTGGTTCCTCATGACCACAGGATGTACATTTAAAAACACACGTACGCTGTTTCTTCATAGAAAGACCAGTATACCATATAGTGGAGAAAGAGGGGCGCTCACCGGGGCGTGCTTGTATAGAAAAATGCGGGTGATTTTTGGAGACACAAAGGAGCCTGATCCAAACCTGTGAGCGGGCAGTCCCCGATTTTGGACCGGGTTCCCAGCGTTTCGCTTAAACCGGCAGTTCCCGCAGTTCCACCCCCATGCGTCCGGCGGCTTCTTTTGCCGCGCCGCTGCCGGCGATGATGACCGGCGTCAGGGAATGAGCGGCGGAAGACGCGGATTCGGCAAGCCGCCAAGCCGCCTCCGCGACTTCTTCTTCCGTTATGTCAATCAAGGCCCGGAGTTTCATTTCCCGGTGGCAGGCGTCCACCCCATAGAGGAACCGGGAAAAATCAATGCTCCCCTTTTCCGCGGCGGTCCGGGGCGGGGTCTCCTTGGCGTACCGGCCTATGATCGCCTTTTCCAAAGCATCCTCCCTGGATGCAGCATCCTCCTTGGATGCGGCGTCCTCTATGGCCGCGGCGTCCCCGGCAGAGAGCGGCCGTCCGGACCGGTCCCGCAGAATCGCGGTAAAGGCGTCCAGGGAACGGAGCGGGGCGGGATCCCGGTAGGTGGAAAAGCCGAAAATCCGTTCGCCTCCGTCGGCATAGGCAAAGGCTCCGTAAGCGCCCCCCTTCATCCGGATATCTTCCCAAAGAGCGCCGGTGGAAAGCTGATGGCTCAACACCGCCTCCGCCGCATGTTCCCGCCGGGGGAAGGCCGCGCCGGGAAGGGCCAGGGCGGCGAATCCTACCTGCAAGGAGGGGGAAGCGTAGACTTCCGCGGCAACCGGCCCGCTCTGGAGGGAAGCGAAGGAATTCCGCTTCTGGGTGGCGGGATTGCGCGGACGGGGCGGGCCAAAATCCCGCCACTGGGTTTCAAGGCAGGCGAGGGTTTTCTCCAGGGTTTCCGCCTGACAGGTCAGGCTGGCGATGAACCCGCCTGCGCGAAGCCGGTCCCGCAACGCCGTGAGTTTGCCGCAGATTTCCGCAGTATCCAGATCCGCCAGGGTATGGACAAAGCGAAGCTGGTCAAGGCCGGACCAGAGTTCGCTTATCGTTCGGGAACGGGAAAAGCCCCGGCTTGACCGTCCGGCGGCAAAAGTATGCCCGCTGGGGGCCAGGGCCAAAGACATATCGTTCTTCATTTCAAGAACCAGGTCCCGGATCCGCCGGCTGTCGGAAAAATCAGCTTCGATGATGAGCCGCCGGGTCAAATCCAGGGCGGAGGCCGCCTTTTCATCCAGGGCCTTGACCCGGTACACAAGCCAATCCCGGCCCGCCAGGTCCAGGACGCCGGCGGGAGTGGGGATAGTACGGCTCGCCCCTTCAACGAGGGAGCCGTTACGGAGGGAAGCGTGGATGTCCCCGGCGGTGCGGGCAATGAGGCTGGAAACTTCGGCATAACCCATTCCCGGAAGGCCCACCGAAACCACCGCTCCGGTAAACAAGGGCAGCCAGAGGTAATCATCGGCGTTGAGAATATCCACCGGAAAGGCGATATCCGCATAGGTAATGCCGTTAGTGAACAGGTCGTGAATCAGCGCGGGCGAACCGGCGGCGGCCCGGAGTTCCCGGGGGATACGTTCAACATCAGGGGAAAGGTCCCGCCGGGAAAGATGGGGAATCGCGGCCAGGGCCGCGGGGCTGTCTCTCCGGCTTTGGATCCGTTCCAGTTCCGCCGATTTCTCCCGGATGGATTGCCGTTCATCCCCGCTCAGAGCGGCTTCTTTTTCGGCAAGTTTAGCCGTCAAAGCCGCCTCCTTAGCCTCCCAATAGCCCTTCCGCGGCGCTACCGTTACCAGCGCCCGGTGGGGGTTATCCAGCAGATATTTTTGGATAAGCGACTCAAAGAAGCGGCTGTCGGCGGCGAGGCGTTCTTTGAGCCGGGTAAAGCGGGGCACAAAGAGTAGGCTGGTCCAGGGCTTGGCCCCGTGAAGCCAGCCCCGGAAGGCCCGTTGCAGCCATACCAGGGAATAGGGCGCTCCGGCGCGGCGTATTTCCCGGTTGGAAAACTCCATGGACAGCAGCGCGGCTTCGATCTCCTCTTTCGGGATGCCTTCCCGGACCAGCCGTTCCAGTTCCCCCAGGATCAGGGCCGCGATAGTTTCGCTGGTTTTGCTCCCGGTCTCCGCCCCCATAAGCCCGGCGCAAAACACGGTCTCCCGCAGGTCGGTTTCAAGACCCGAACAGGGGGCCAGGTCCTCTCCCAGTCCGGATTCGATGAGGAGCCGGGTCAGGGGGGAACCGTCGTGGCCCAGGAGGATTTCGGAAAGCGCCGAGAGCGCAATCGTCTCGTCGCCGTCCGTGATGTCGGAACATAGCCAGGAAAGGCTTACCGTGGCCTTTTCATCCGCTCCGGCGGGACAGGGTATACGCAGGGATCGGGGAGCGGTCCACCGGGCGGCTTTGGGGACCGGAGACGCCGCGCTGGCGGCGGACAACGCGGCGTCCCGGCTTAAGCCCGCGAAGAACCGCTCGTTCAGAAAGGCAAGCTGTTTTTCCGTGGGGATATTCCCCGCGAGAAACACCCGGCAGTTCGCCGGGGAGTAGCGGGTCCGGTGGAATTGTTTTAGCGTTTCCCAGGAGAGGTCCGGAATATGCTCCGGGTCCCCGCCCGACTCAAGGGCGTAGGGGGTATCGGGCATCACCGAGCGGACAGACCAGAGGTTCGCGTAGGTATCCGGCGCGGAATAGGCCCCCTTCATCTCGTTGTAAACAACCCCGGTTATGCGAAGCCCTCCGCCTGTTCTGGATTCAGGAGATGAATCCGCAGGAGCGAATTCCAGGCGGTGCCCTTCCTGCATGAAGGACCATTCGGAAAGAAGGGGCCGGAACACCGCGTCCCCGTAGACCGCCATAAGGTTGAAATAATCATGTTCATTCACCGAACTGGCGGGATACAGCGTCTTATCCGGGAAGGTCATAGCGTTGAGAAAGGTCTGGAGGCTCCCCTGGGCGAGTATCAGAAAGGCGTCTCTGAGGGGATACCGCTCCGAACCACACAGGACCAAATGTTCCAGGATATGAGGCGCGCCGGTTGAATCCTCCGGCGCGGTCGCAAATCCAAAGGCGAAAAGATTTTCGGGGTCGTCGTTGAAGATGTGAAAGACTTCCATTCCCCAGTCCCGGCGGCGGGCCAAAACACCCGCCGCGTTTAACTCCGCCAAATCCACTACTTCAAGAACCTCAAACCCGCTGTCCAATACGGTTCCCGCTTGCAACTCAGTCTTCATAGTATGTACATCCTTACTCTATTGATCCTGTCCCAAAACTAATTGACAGTGCGCTGTGCGCACGGTTTTGGGAAAGCTTCTATTTTTATTCAATTATATCCGCATCGGTACGCAGAAGGATTTTTCCCCGTTCCCGCCCCAACCTGAACCATGAAAGGAAATCCCGGGTTACAGCGTCCACCTCAAATCGGGGAACCGGCCCCAGGAATTCCCCCTCGTCCCGTATCAGGGTCCGCCGTCCGGCGGAAACATTGGACAGAATCTTCGCGGCGAATTCAGGGGAGCGGCCTTTCAGAAGCAGGGCGATATCCCGGTCGTTCATGGTCTTGAGTTTTTCCTGCAAGGGCCGGTTATCGGCTTCGATCACATCGTCTAAGGTATGGAGCCGGTCTTTCACGTTCCGGCTTATATCGGGATCAGATTCCTCCAGTTCCGAAAGGAGCCGCTCTCCAAAGGAGTTATCCGCGTGTTTCAGGATGGCCGTAAGGGCGTCCATGCCGTCCACCTCGGGCGAGTCGCCGCCGGCGCCGGCTTCCGTAATATGCCGGGCCTTTTCCCGCAGAGCGCCGGCCACCCGGTTCAGCACCTCCGGGGAGACCTGGTCTAAATGCGCAATGCGCTTAACGATTTCCAGCTTCCGGTCCGGCGGAACATTGGCCAGAACCGCCGCCGCCGTCTTGGGGGCAAGCCGGGAAAGCACCAGCGCCGCCGCCGCCGGGGTTTCTTCCCGCAACAGAAAGGCCGCCTGCTCCCCGGAAAAATCGTCCAGAAACGCCAGGGGGTTTTCCGCCGCTTCGGGAACAGCCCGCCGGAGGAAGGTCTCTCCCTGCTCCGGCCCAAACGCGGCGTAGAGCAGCCGCCGGGCCTCCTCAATTCCGCCGGACATCCCGCCGGAGGACCGCAGAAGGCCCCGGAACTCCTCAAAGATGGTTTCCGCCTCGCCGCCGCTAATCCCCTGGATAGTGGTAATTTCTTTCGTGATTTCTTCGACCTGTTTTGCATCCAGCCGGGAGAGTATGCGGGCCGCCTCTTCTCCTCCTATCAGAATGAGGAATTTGGCCGTCCGCCGGTATTTGGACTCCTCCGGCCCTTCCACAGGACGCTTTTCAGGCTGGCCCGGTTCTTTGTTTGCGGCCTTCGTCTTGATGAGTCCGTCACGGGGGCCGGCCTTCGCTCCGGGGGCCGCGGGGCCGGACTCGTCCCCCTCCATCTGGAGCTGCCCTAATATCCGCTTATACGCCGCAATGCCCCGGTGAAAATTGCCGCCGCCGGCAGGGGGCTTAGTAGGTACCATACGTTCCTATACTACGATATTTTCAGCGTTAGGGCCAGAGTTCACGCCGTCTCCTCCATAATCCAAAAAATCCGCCGTTTCCCCCCAGCAGCCTGGTGCGCTTGTGGATTTTTGCACCATCAGCAACACAAAAATCACGATTGCCCGGCGTGCCGCGGGCCTTCGGTCCGATGGAGTTTGCAGGAGAACCGCCTGTATACCATAGCGCCCGTCTATAGTTCCGTCCTGTTCCGCCTGTCCGCTTTTATCGCTATGGTCCGCCTGCGTCCGTTGTAACAGGCGGCTTGCCAAAAATTTCAATTTGTTTTGAAATAGGATCATACGGTATCATCCGCAGGTATCATGGTGATTAAGAGGAAAAATATGAGGGTAGCCATAGGAGACGTTCATGGACGGGATTTCTGGAAACACTACGTCAAAGAGGATTTTACGGAATTCTATGTTACGGGAGACTATTTTGACAGCTTCGATCTGCCGTTTGTCCGGCAATACCGTAACTTTAGAGAACTCTGTGAATGGGCCAGATCGGACCGGCGGATAAAGCTCTGTCTGGGAAACCACGATTATCACTACCTGGGAAAGATTCCCCGTCAGCAGTATTCGGGGTACCAGAGCAAATATGATTACGAAATTTACCAGGTTCTGGAACAAAACATCGATCTTCTCAAAATCGTGTATGTTACAGAGGATAACTGCATTATTTCGCACGCCGGGGTTTCAGCGTGGTTTATGAATCAGATGAAGGCGGCCGGATATAGCGCGGTTGAAGATATTAATACGGCGTTTGCAGAGGATCGTGCTGTCATAACCTTTAACGGCAACAACCCTTTCGGGGACGACATTACTCAAAGTCCGATATGGATCAGGCCGCATTCTCTGGAAAAAGAGCCTGTGTCCGGATACAACCAGATTGTCGGCCATACCCCCATAGACGCAATCAGGACGGTATCCCTGCCGGATAAAAAACGCGGGGCCGTTACTATCACCTACATTGATACCGATAATACGGAATCAATATACCGTTTCTAACGGCATCCGGTTATAATGTCGCACAATCCTTTGTTTGCTTTTCGAAAGTAACGCCCGCCGTCCAACGGCTGGCCTATAACAACATTCCGGTAAATCCAGTATTTTCTTAACTCATAGATTCTGTTTGCAAAGACTATTAGCGGTTATTACCGCAACTATGGCCAAAGTTTTTGCGGGCTATAGCCTCGAATAATTTGGGGCTTCCTGAGTTATCTGGACATCGTGGGCGTGACTTTCACGCAGGCCGGCAGCGGTGATTCTGGCAAATTTTCGGTAACGCTTCAGGTCATCGATGTTTTTACATCCGCAGTAGCCCATACCCTTACGAAGCCCGGACACGAGTTGGTGCAGGAACGAACTTAGCTCACCCTTGTAAGGCACGCGCCCCTCAATGCCTTCCGGCGTAGGCTCCTCGTCTTTGGCTATCTGATAGCGGTCTCCGCCGCCATCCCGTAGCGCCCCGATACTGCCCATGCCGCGGTACTCCTTGTAGATGCGTCCGTCAAAGATGATTTCGTTGCCGGGCGCTTCTTTAAGTCCGGCGAACAAGCTGCCGATCATCACCACGCTCGCGCCCGCCCCGATAGCCTTTGTTATGTCGCCGGAAAACTTTATGCCGCCGTCCGCTATGACTGGAATGCCGTCTTTACTCGCCTCTTCAGCGCACTCCCAGACGGCGGTGAACTGAGGCACGCCTACGCCAGCCACAACCCGCGTCGTGCAGATAGATCCCGGCCCCATGCCAACTTTTACCGCGTCGCTTCCCGCGTCGATCAGGCGGCGTGTTCCCTCTTTGGTAGCGACATTCCCGCTGATCACCGGCACGTCAAACTTCTTTTTTATCCCCTCTACCGCCCGCATGACATTTTTCGTGTCGCCGTGTGCCGTGTCCACGACGACAAAATCGACATGGGCGTTTTTCAGTAGCGGTATGCGGACATCGTAATCAAGCGGGGAGATTGCGGCTCCCACGATAAGTCGTCCGCCGCCGTCAGTTGCGGCGAACGGGTGCAGGGCGTGTTTTTCCATGTCTTTCACGGTGATAAGTCCGGTCAGGCGGTTGTCGCCGTCCACGACGGGCAGTTTTTCGATACGGTTTTTATCGAATTTCTTGCGGGCGCTGTCCGGCGAGGGTTTTCCCTGTTCAATAACGAGCTTCCGCGTCATCACGTCGGAAACGGGCAGTATGTCATCGCCGCAAAAGCGCAGATCGCGGCTCGTGATGATGCCGACCAGCCGTCCGTCATCGTCCAGCACAGGCATCCCAGACACGTTGCAACGGCGCATCATCTCTCTGACTTCGCCAACCAACGCATTTTCGTTCACGGTAACAGGTGTCTCTATCACCCAGTTAAGGTAGCGTTTGACAGCCGCGACCTGTCGCGCCTGCTCCTGCGGGTTCAAATTATGGTGGATAACGCCGGCTCCGCCCTCAAGCGCTATCGCAATCGCCATCTTTTCTTCGGTCACCGTATCCATCGCTGCCGAAATAACCGGCGCATTCAGCTCGATTCCGGCGCAAAGCCGCGTCTTTACATTACAATCCTTGGGCAAAATCTCGGAATATCCCGGCAACAGCAACACATCATCATAAGAATACGCTTCAACAAACATGAAAGGATTATATATACTTCCGGCCTCCTCATCAAGGCCGTTACGGGGACTTCCGATCGCAATTAACAATGAGAGAGAAACCACGGACTATGCGGATTTTGATAGCCTTATCTTAAATCTGTGAAATCTGCGGACCATCCTGTTTTTTATGCGCTTAATTTGTTTGCAGTGGATTTTTCACCCGTTGTCATCGCAATGACGATTCCCCTGCCCTATCGCAGGGACACTTGCCAGTTCCCTTGCCTTCATTCACCCCTCAGCCCGCTCGCACGGGACACTCGCAACCCCCACTCGACATCATTTTTCATTTCTCATTATTCCTATCTTGACCGTTTCGGCGTATAATTCTTACACTAGATTAAGATTATAAAGGCTGCCCAAAAATCTCAATCCTGGGGCAGTTTTTAAGGAGAATTTTATGACATCTTACAAGGAACTCGGTTTAGTCAACTCCAAGGAAATGTTCAAGAAGGCGATAAGCGGCGGCTTTGCGGTGCCGGCTTACAATTTTAACAACATGGAACAGATGCAGGCCATCATTCAGGCGTGCGTCGAGACAAAATCGCCCGTCATCCTTCA
>JAIRSS010000099.1 GCA_031255315.1 Spirochaetaceae bacterium | reverse complement strand
CGCCGATCTCCTGGAAATCTCGACCCTGATAACCAACACGGTAAAAGACATCGGCCGCGTAACCTATGACATATCAAGCAAACCTCCCGCCACAATAGAATGGGAGTAACATGGGGCGTCGGGCGGACCTCGCCCGGCGCATAGTATAAATATTCATTTTGTGAATATTTATACCGTGCAAACTCCGAAAACATACCCATTAATTGGGATTTTTTGCATATGTATGCAGAAAATCCATAAGCGCGACAAACTGCCGGGTTTTTGGGCAACCGCGCTTTTTCGGCTGGATTACGTATTAGGCAACGCGCAACCTTGACAATCCTTTCTATTTAAGAGTATCTTAAAACGATTTTATTCAATTTTAACGGTAAGGGGCGGAGTGATGGCGTGGATGTTTTGGATAATCCTCCCTCTTGCCGGGTTAACCTTAGGCTGGACTATTAGATGGCTGTACGCCAGATACCAACTTACCGCATCGGAGCAACAGGCCGAGCGGGTTAAACAGGATACGATAAAAGAAGCTGAAGCTAAAAAGAAGGAAATTCTTCTTGAAGCAAAAGAACAAGTTATCCGCGAACGAAACCAGCAGGAGAGGGAAACTCGGGAACGCAGGGCCGAATTGCAGCGATACGAACGGCGTGTTCTGCAGAAAGAAGAAGCGATAGATAAAAAAATAAATCAAATCGAAAAAAACGAACAGGCTCTGGCGGACAAAGAACGAGCGTTCCAAGCCCGGATCAACGCGCTGAGTCTCGAAGAAGAGCGGTATCGCGCCGAATTGGAACGTATTTCCGGGCTTACCGCCGGGGAGGCCAAGGCTCTTATTATTAAAAATCTGGAAAATGAGGCAAAGCATGACGCCCAGTCCCTGATTAATAAGATTGAGCAGGAAGCGAATCTGACGGGGGAGAAAAAAGCCCGGGATATTCTGGTAGCTACGATTCAACGGGTGGCGACGGAGGTAACCGGAGATGTTACGGTTGCTTCGGTCAGCCTGCCTAATGATGAAATGAAAGGCCGGATCATAGGCCGGGAAGGGCGGAATATCCGCGCATTGGAGACGCTGACGGGGGTGGATATTATTATTGACGACACTCCCGAAGCGGTGATCATTTCCTGTTTTGACCCGGTCCGCCGGGAAATCGCTAAAGTGGCCCTTGAACGGCTCATCAGCGACGGACGGATTCATCCCGCCCGGATTGAGGAAATCGTTACCAAGGTGTCCAAGGACATTTCGCAGAAAATTTTCGAGGAAGGTGAAAAAGTCCTCTTCGATCTGGGCATACATAACATCAACCAGGATGCTATCCGGGCTTTGGGGCGGCTCTATTTCCGCGCCAGTTACGGGCAGAATGTGCTTTACCATTCCAAGGAAGTGGCGATCATAGCCGGCAGCCTGGCTGCGGAGCTTGGGGCCAACCGGGAACTGGCGAAACGGGGCGCGCTGCTCCACGATATAGGCAAAGGCGTAGAAACCGATTCGGACTTGAACCACGCGGAAATCGGTATGGATATGGCCCGAAAAATGGGAGAAGATCCCCGCATCATCAACGCGATTGGGAGCCACCATAACGACATGGAACCTTCCTGTATAGAATCGGTGCTGGTGCAGATCGCGGACGCCATTTCCGCGGCCCGTCCGGGAGCCCGGCGGGAAACCCTGGATAATTACGTTAAACGCCTTGAAAACCTGGAAAACATTGCCGGAGGCTTTATCGGAGTGGACAAGGCCTATGCTATTCAGGCGGGCCGGGAGCTGCGGATCCTTGTCAACAACGAAGCGGTTACTGACGAGCAGTCCAAAGACCTGGCGAAAGGGATCGCCAAAAAAATCGAGAACGATCTTCACTATCCGGGCCGCATCAAAGTAACGATTATCCGGGAAACCAGGATTGTAGAGTACGCGCGGTAAGATAGAGCCTGTCCCAAAAGCGGCATCTTCCCCGGCAATTGAACGGCCCGCCGGGGGCGGGTATACTTTTGCGTATGGACTTTGATACCCTGCTCAAACCCGGCATGAAAGGCGAACTCCGTGAAACCGTTACTGCCGGAACCACCGCCGAATCCTGGGGATCAGGCGGCCTTCCCGTATACGCCACCCCTTCCATGATCGCCCTTATGGAAGGGGCTTCCGTTGCCGCAGCGGACCCCTTCCTCCCGGCGGGGTTTTCCACCGTCGGCACGGAAGTTGCCGTAAAGCACCTTGCGGCCACTCCGCCGGGCA
Organism: Spirochaetaceae bacterium; assembly: GCA_031255315.1. The sequence goes on along the minus strand of JAIRSS010000099.1, from coordinate 8,544 downwards.
TGACCGTCCGGGCCGCCGGGGAACTTTTAGAAATAGACGGCCGCCGCCTTCTTTTCCGGGTGGAAGCCTGGGACGAGGCCGGTAAAATCGGCGAGGGAACGCATAACCGGTTCATCGTGGAAAACGAACGGTTTCTTAAGAAAACTCAGGAGAAGAAGTAAGAAGTTCCCGCATCTCCTCAAAGACCTCCCCCAAATCCTCCGCCCGGAAGACGGCGTATCTGTCCAGATCCGTCGGCGTTTCGTTGACTATAGCGAGAGCGCCCCCGCAGCGGAGGGTGGTATGGGGGATGTCCGCGGCAGGGCGAACCGTAAGGCTGGTTCCCAGAACCAGCAGCACATCCGCGGCTTGGGCTTCGGTTTCCGCTTCCCGCCGGGCGTCCAGGGGAAGCGCTTCCCCAAAGAAGGTTATCGCCGGTTTCAGGACCCGTCCGCACCGGGGGCAACGGGGCGTTTCCCCGGCATTCACCAGGGCGGCGGCTTCTTCATACCCCATTCGTATACCCGGACAGCGGAGGCAGTAATGCATACGGGGCGAACCGTGCACCTCTATGACCCGGCGGCTTCCCGCCTTCTGGTGGAGCATATCGATGTTTTGGGTGATCACCCCCTTGAGGAAACGCCGCCTTTCCAGTTCCGCCAGGACCGTATGCACCACTGACGGCTCCTTTTCATGGACCGTATACACGAACGGGCCGACGTTCCGGTAAAACAGGGAGGGATCCTCCTCGAACCTGGCCATATCGAACATTAATTCCGGAGGAAAGTCCGCGACCGGCTTCGTATAGAGGCCGTTCTTCCCCCGGAAGTCACGTATGCCCGAAAGGACGCTCACTCCGGCCCCGGTCAGGGCCGCGCAGTAACGGGACGATGCGATGCGGCGGAGGAGCGCGGCGGCGGCTTTCAACCTGTGGGGATTTTTTCAAAATACACGATTTTCTCCAGAGGATGCCGTATCGTATGCCGGTCCGCGGGGGCGGCGTCCGGGGCCGGGCGGCCCATTACCAGCATTGCCACAGGCACGAGGTTTTCCGGCAGACTGAATTCCTCCCTCGTAACGGCGGGGTCGAAGTGCATCACCCAGGTGGATCCAATCCCTATGTCCGCAGCCTGAAGCATCATGTGGGTGGCAATGATGCTGGCGTCCACCCAGCCGCTGGGTTCCCCGTCGTATTGGCGGGCAGCGCATTCATTCTTGTCATAACAGACGACCAGAACCAGGGGCGCTCCAAAACGGCAGGGCGTGCTGCGATCTATTTTTGCAAGCCCCTCGGTCTGGGTAACTACCAGGATACGCTGGGGCTGCTTGTTGGCTGCGGTGGGGGCGATCCGCCCGGCCTCCAGAATACGGGCGAGCTTTTCCGGTTCCACCGGCGCGGGGTCGAACTTCCGCACCGAATACCGTTTCACTGAAAGAACATCAAAATTCATGATTCATCTCCGTGCAGTAATGAAAGATTACGGCTGTTCCAAACTAATTGACCGTGCGCTAAACCCGCACGGTTTTGGAACCGCCTCGCCGGCCATACAAACGGACCGCGGACTTCAGATCGAAATGTATACTCCGGCATATAGAAGCATACCCGAATTCTCCCCTTCGGCACACCCTTTTTCCCGCCGTTTCTGTCTTTTTCACGAACAAAAATGTCCGCTGGTAAAAATTCCTCTACCGGTAAGCCTGGCCCGGCAAGCTGGGAGGCAGCAGGGCCTCGACGCGCCGGACCAGTTCATCAAGCCCCCGGCGGTCCCTGGCGGATACCGGGACGCCGCCGGGATACCGGCTCTGAAGTTCTTCCAGGACATCCGGCCCGGCGCCGGCGGTTCGCCCGTCCAGCCGGTCAACCTTATTGAGTACCACGATCATAGGAATCCGGTCCGCCTCCAAGTCTCTGAGCACGGCCATAGTGGTTTCGTAGTACCGGTCCGCTGCCGGGTCCGCGGCGTCCAGGACGTGAATCAGGACGTCCGCCAGGGCGGCTTCTTCCAGCGTAGCGCGGAACGCGTCCACCAGATCATGGGGAAGGCGGCGGATGAAGCCGACGGTATCAATAAGAAGAACAGCCGCGCCCCCGCCGGTTTTCATGCGCCGCACCGTGGGGTCGAGCGTTGCGAACAGTTTGTCCTCCACCAGAACGCCTTTGCCGGGAGCGGCCTCGCCGGGAAGGGTCAGGGCGTTGAAGAGGGACGATTTTCCCGCGTTGGTATACCCCACCAGGGCGCAGGAAGGAACGCCCGCCTTCCGCCGTTTGTTCCGCTGGACCGTCCGCTGTTTGCGGACCTCCGCCAATTCCTCCCGAAGCCGCTGTATGCGCCGCAGCGCCAGACGCCTGTCCGTTTCCAGCCGGGTCTCCCCGGAACCCTTCGTCCCGTAGCGGCCCCCCCGCTGGCGGGAAAGGTCTATATACTTGTGGGTCAGCCGGGGCAGGGAATAGGTCTGTTCCGCCAGAGCGACCTGGAGTTCCGCTTCCCTGGTTCTGGCCCGTTGAGAGAATATTCTGATGATGAGTTCCTGGCGATCCACCGCGGCTATACCGGTCAGCTTTTCCCAGTTCCGCTGGAGAGACGGGCTAATATCCCGGTCAAACACAACGCAGTCCACGCCCAACTCCGCCGCCTTTTCCGCAATTTCCTGGGCCTTCCCGGTTCCCATCCCGAATTGGCTGGTATGCTCCCGCGCCCGGACCATTTCCTCGCCGGCTATCTCAAAGCCCAGCGTATCCGCCAGGTCCGCGAGTTCCGCGGACAGAGAATCGGACTCTTCTTTAGAAATCCTTTCGTCCCTGATGCCCACCAGCAGCGCCCGTTTCGGCTTTTCCTGGTTGTCAATGAGTCGTTTCATTATACCGTATCTTACCCGGTTAACGGCGTTTAGTCTCAACGCGGCGTCGGCCCGCGGGCGGATTTTGCCCTCCCCCGCCGGCAGGGCTTGCTTGCGGGCTTCCGGTGATTCGGCGTATAGTTTTAAGGAGGGGGTGGCGGGTGGCGCCGTATCCGGCGGCTGTTGTAACTTATTGTGGAATTTTTTTTTATTAGTATAAAAAAGGTTGAAAAAACGCCGTTTCTTAAAGACCTTTATATATATCCCTACAGGTAGGAGAGTGAAATTATGAACCTGATCAAACGTTTCTTGCCGCGTTCCCCGTCAAACCGTTCACCGGAAGAAAACGCCGTCTCGAAAAAATTATTGTTTTCAAAAAACTTTTTCGTGTTTAATTTGGTGCTTATGGGGGCGATCTTTGGGTTTTCCCTGGCCTTTCTGTCGTTTTCCTGTTCCACCCCTCAGACGCGAACCGCCAAAGCGGAGGGAAGCCCGGTTGTCATCCCCCAGGACGCCCTGGCTGTCGCGGAAGGACTTCAGACGGCTTTCCGGGCTGTGGCCGACAAGGTGCTCCCCACTGTGGTGGAGCTTAAAACCGTGTCAATACGCCGGCAGCAGATCCCCAATTTTAACGGGATTCCCTGGGAGTTCTTTTTCGGCCCCCGTGAGGGAGGGCCTGACGACAGAGGCCGGGAGCGGGAATACCGTTCCCAGGGCCTGGGGTCCGGGATCCTCGTCCGCCAGGACCGGGATACCTACTATGTGCTGACCAACTTCCATGTCGTCCAGGATGTGAACGAAATCATGGTGGTTACGAATGAGGGGAAAGAATACGCGGCGGAGCTTGTGGGTCAGGATGAACGGAGAGATCTGGCGATGGTATCCTTCAAAACAAGCGACCCGTACCCCCTGGCGGTTTTAGGCGATTCGGACGCCGTACAGGTGGGCGACTGGGCTATTGCGGTAGGGAATCCCCTGGCCCTCATGTCTACGGTTACGATGGGCATCGTGAGTGCCGTGGGCCGGACCGGCGGACCGGCGGGGAACATCAATGATTTTATTCAGACCGATACGTCCATCAATCAGGGGAATTCCGGGGGCGCTCTGGTGAATATACGCGGCGAGGTAGTGGGGATTAATACCTGGATCGCCAGCAACAATCCGGGGGGCGGTTCCGTCGGGCTGGGCTTCGCCATTCCCATTAACAACGCAAAACGTTCTATAGATGAATTTATCAGTTCCGGGGAGATCAGCTACGGCTGGCTTGGGGTGTCCCTTATGGATTTGGACCGGGAAAGCGCCCAAGCCCTGGGGCTTACCGGGAAGCGTGGAGCCTTGGTCCCCCAACTGTTTATTGATTCGCCGGCCCACACCGGCGGGATACATCCGGGAGACTTTATCACCCACCTTAACGGGCGCGAGATGCGGGGGAGCAACCCCCTGACCTTGGCGGTGGGAGACCTCAAGCCCGGCGAGCGGGCGGTCTTTACGGTCATCCGGGACGGCGCGGCTCGGGAAATTACCGTCCGCATTGAAGCCCGCAGCGAGGCGGTGGCGGCGGAAAACAAAAAACTCTGGCCCGGCGTCTTTGTCGTGCCGGTTACCGACTCTGTGCGAAGCAGCCTCAACCTGGATAAAAACGCTCAGGGGGTTATCGCCGCCCAGGTTGTCAACGAAAGCCCCGCGTCTATCATCGGCCTTCAGCGGGAAGACCGGATTACCGCGGTGAACGGCGAACCGGTTCGGGATTTGGCGGGTTTCTACCGCGCGCTTCGGGAAAAAGCGGGGGCGGAACTCTGGTTCGGCGTGTCCAGGGGCAGCGCGTCGCTGGAAACCTTAAAGTACAAGCGGTAAGGAGCGGAGCGTGGGGTATACAGACGAAGAGACTGAAGGGAAAACCGAAGGCCAGCGGCTTGCGGAAAAACTCTGCATCAATAAGAAGAATTGCTGGGACGCGGTACGTCCTGAAGACGCCGAAAGGGTACGCTCTTTCGCGGCGGACTACGCCGCGTTTCTTGACCGGGGGAAGACGGAGCGGGAGTGTGCCGCCGCCTCGGTGGAAGCCCTGGTTCAGGCGGGTTTTCAGGATATCGAAGCGATTCCGCCTGAAAGCGGCCCCCTGGTTCCCGGCGCGAAGGTGTATCTAAACAACCGGGGAAAGTCTCTGGCGTTTGCCGTCATCGGGCAAATTCCCCCGGAAGAAGGGGTGAATATCGTGGGCGCCCATATAGATTCCCCCCGCATAGACCTCAAGACCAACCCCCTGTACGAGGAAGCGGACTTCGCCCTCCTGGACACCCAGTATTACGGGGGCATTAAACACTACCAATGGACGGCCATACCCCTGGCTTTGCACGGGGTGATGATCCGGCGGGACGGGACCGCGGTTGCGATCTCCGTCGGGGAGGACGCGGCGGATCCGGTCTTCACGATTACCGATCTGCTGCCCCACCTGTCCCGCGACCAGATGCAGAAGAAACTATCCGAAGCGGTTCTGGGGGAGGATCTTAATGTTCTCGCCGGTTCCCAGCCGTTTCGGGACGCGAAGGCAAAGGACAAGGTAAAACTCAATATCCTCAATCTGCTCCATGAACGGTACGGCGTCGTGGAGCAGGACTTTGCCCGCGCGGAGTTGGAACTGGTCCCCGCCTTTAAAGCCCGGGACCTGGGGTTTGACCGGAGCATGATTGGCGCGTACGGCCACGACGACCGGTCCTGCGCCTACGCCGCCCTGCGGGCGGTCCTGGAACTGGCTGGTTCTGAAACGCCCCCGCCGAAAACGGTTGTCTGCATTTTTACCGATAAAGAAGAGACCGGTTCCGCGGGCAACACCGGGGCCCAATCCCGGCTCTTCGAAAATTTTATCGCCTATTTGCTTTCAAAAGGAAAGACGGCCTATTCGGATCTGACGCTGCGCCGGGCTCTGGGCCGTTCCGCTATGCTTTCAGCGGATGTCAACGCGGCCTTTGATCCCACCTTTGACTCGGCCTATGATCGTAAGACCGCCTCGTACTGCGGCAGGGGCATCGTTCTGTGCAAATACACCGGGAGCGGCGGGAAGGTTGGAGGCAGCGACGCCGGCGCTGAATTCTGCGGGAAGGTGCAGCTCCTCCTCGACAGGAATACCATTCAGTGGCAGTACGGCGCCTTCGGCAAGGTAGATAAGGGCGGCGGCGGGACTATCGCAAAGCATGTGGCCAATTTGGGAGTGGAAGTGCTGGACTGCGGCATTCCCGTGCTTTCCATGCACTCTCCCTTTGAGGTCATCAGCAAGATAGACCTGTATACTACCTGCCGGGGGTACGCCGCCTTTCTGCGGGATATGCGCTAACGGTAGTCCTGCCGGGGCTTTCCCAAAACCGCGCGCCGGAGCGGGCGTACATGGTACGTCCTTCCCGGCGCACAGTCATTTCAGGACAAACGCTGTACGCAGAGGCGCCTCAAATAGATAAGGTATTCAACAGAATATTCCGATTGTATACTATATAAGCATAGTGTTTTCTGAGACAAAGGAATTTCCATGATAAAACGATACATTGCCCTATATTTTATTCTAGCCGCCGCCGCCGCTGTTCCAGCCCAGGAAGCGGCGGTTCCCCCCAACCCGGCGGGCTCCCAGGGCCGGTCCGCGATAGAACTCAACATCCGGTTCTTTGACAAGCGTATCTATTATGTGGCGGATTCCCCCATCTTCGTTCAGGTGTCCATCACCAACAAGGGGGCCGGTCCCTACCGCTTCAAACTGGCGGATGAACGGGCCTGGTCCGTGGACTTTGGCGTCAGGACCGTCTCCAACCGGATGGTGGAGCCTGCGGCGGTCCTGGTGAGGCGGCGGTCCGCCTCAGCGCAGGTGTTTTTTCGGGAGATTTCCGTGGAAAGCGGGGAGTCGTTTTCCTTTGTAGAGGACTTGCGGGATTATGCGGACCTTAATCAGAGCGGCGCTTTTGTGGTACAAGCCCGGGTATACCCTGAATTATACCATACCGCCGCCCTCACCCCCCAGAATACGTTTCTGGAATCGAACCGCCTCTCCCTCAATATCCGTCCTCCGTCCATCCCCGGTCCCGACGGCATACCGCTGGCTATGGATGTGGAAACCAACGCCCTCTTGGTCAGGGAAAAACTCCCCCCCGACGAGGTGGTAGCCTACACGCTTACAGCCCGGCAGAAATCCCAGTGGGAAAAATTCTTCCTGTACCTTGACCTGGACGCAATGGTTTCCCGGGACGGAAGCCGCCGCCGGCAATGGCTGGCCGAATCCGAGGAAGGCCGGCGCCGCATGACGGCCCGGTACCGGACGGAGCTGCAAAACGCGACGGTTGACGGGGATATTGCCACGATTCCCTCGGAATTCCAGATTGAGCGGACCAGCTACGGCGCGGAAGAGGGGTCGGTGGTAGTGCTGGAAAAATTCAGGGGCGGCGCCTATACTGAAAGACGGCGGTATACCTATACGCTCCGCCGAAGAGACGATATATGGATGATTGTGGACTATACGGTCGTAAATTTAGGAACCGAATAGCGGGAACCGGTTAAAATATAGAAACTAATGGGGACTGAACGAATGAAAGTAATGCTTATTCTTGCTGCGGATGAAATTTCCAGACTGATTTCGGCGAACATCAACCCTGCGGGGGTTGAGACGATTCAGTACCGTCATGTGCTCAAGGCTATGGACAATATTGATGAAATTGACCCTGCCGGGATTATCATCAGCGCCGGAGATTTTCCGCGGCACTGGAAGACGCTGGTTCAGTTTGTCCGCTGGGGGCGTTCCAAAGAGCAGTGCCCCATCATTCTTCTTAAAGAAGATGATTTTTCCATGGAAGAAGCGTCCAAAGCCTTTTTTATCGGGATTTCCGGTATTGTTTCAGGCGATCTTTGCTGTTCGGATGTTATGGATCATCTGAGAAACGTCCTGGAGCGATACCTAAAAATCCCCAATAAACGCAAAGCCCGGCGGTACCGCGCTGAATCGTGGACCCGCTTCGGTTTCTGCATGGTCCACCCAACACGCAAAGCCATCGTTACCACCACCGTCACGACCCTTTCCTCCGGGGGCGTCTCCTGTGAACCGGACAACCCCGCCCTTGTGGAGGACCTGGACGAGGGGATAGAATTTACCGAATGTTCCCTCCGGGTAGGGGATGCTGTTATCTCCCCCATCTGCCGGCTGATCCGCAAACACTCAGGCCTGTCTATGGAGTTCATCTTTCTGGACCGGGTGGAACAGATCGTCCTGGACAGCTACCTGGAAAGCATTCCGTTACAGGCGGTGAATATCCGTCATGTAAACCGTGTTGGGATACAGTAATTACCTTATCCAGGGCGGTCCGTAACGCGTCAAAATAAGAAATCTAACCTAGTTAGATATTCTCAAGAGCGGCGTTAGTTCCGCCTTGACCGTCCGTTAGCATAATTTGTGTCCGTTTCTCCACTCCCTCGGGGATTGGCCTATGATATGCTTAAAGGCTCGTGAAAAATTGAACTGATTTGGATACCCCACCATAGAACTTATCTCGCTGATAGTACGATCCGTAATTTTCATAAGCTCGCAGGACTTGTTTATTCTGAAGCGGATAAGGAAATTCTGAGGGCTTGTATCAAGTACGCTCCTGAAGACCTTGCCCAGATAACTGCGGTCAAGGTTACAAAAAGCCGCGATGTCTTCAACGCTGATCTCGTCCTGATAATGTTGCTCGATAAAGGACAAGGATTCCTGGATAT
>JAIRSS010000054.1 GCA_031255315.1 Spirochaetaceae bacterium | reverse complement strand
CGGGATCCCAGCAAATCACGGAACCGCTGCATCACTCAGGCGTGGTTTTTTATCCAGGGGGATGTTCTGGTATTCGAGATCCGCGCCAACGCGTTTCTTTGGAAGATGGTCCGTTCTATAGCGGGGACCCTGCTGCATTGCGAAGAACAGGGGCTTTCCCCGGAAGAAACGGCGGACCTTATCCGTTCAGGCGACCGCAGCCGTGCGGGTCCCACCCTGCCCCCCCAAGGGCTTGTTCTCAGGCGGGTGGATTACTACCGGGAATAAGCGCCTTTTTTGAACCGCGCCACGTACATGGGGCCTATACCGTCTGACCGGTCCGGAAGGATGAGCCGCCCGTGGGCGGTTTCTTCCCCTTCCGGAAACTCCAGAGCGTCGGGGATAACAGCGTCCCCGTATTTTTCCCGGAGCCGGGAAGCCACCCCGTCGTTCTCATCAGGAGAGAGGGCGCAGGTAACGTAGACGAGGGACCCGCCGGGACGCAGCAGCAGGAAAGCCGCCGAGAGGAGGGCCCACTGCCGCTTGGCCAGGAACCGGGGGCGGGCGCGTGTCCATTGGGCCAGGGCCGTCGGGTTTTGGAGGACATGAGCTTCGCTTGAGCAGGGGGCGTCCAGAAGTACGGCGTCAAACCGTCCGCGTTCAGGTTTTTTCCCCGCCAGGGCTGCGGCGTCAAACCCGGAAACCCGCACCCGCTCCCGGAGCGCGGCGTCCAGGTGTTCGTTCAGAACCTTCACCAGCCGGCGCCGCCTTTCTCCGGAAAGCTCGTTGGACAGAAGGCGGGTTTCCCCGCTCATATTGGAGGCTATCACCAGAGACTTGCCTCCCGGGGCGGCGCAGGCGTCCAGAACGAGCCCCTCCGCCGGGAGGCGGAGGGACCGCGCCGCAAGGACGGAAGCGCGGTCAAGAAGGTAGGGCGCGGTGAGCAGGGCCGTACATCCTCCGGTATAGGGGAGGGCCCCGGCGCTTTTCAGGAGGCTTTGCCGTAACGGTTCCCACCGCCCGCCGAAATGGGACTGGTAATATTCTTCAAAGGATTCGTTTACAACGACCATGCAACAGTCGTTAAAACGCCCGGTTTATCAGTTTTGTTCATATCTTCATTGAGTATACATCGTAACGACACAGGCTGTGTCGAGGCATCCAGTCCGGATGAAAGGCTGATCATTTCCGTTACGAGGTGTCTGCCGGTCTTTACGAATATCGGCCATTTCGATCTTCCTCATGCGTATGCAGATTGAAATTTTTATGTCGGGGAGAGTTCTACCGTCCCTCCGTACCTCAAAATCAGTTACCGTAAAACCAAATCCCCCTCCATCAATAGGACGGTCAGGAGAAAATATAACGCGAAACTCAAACCATTCAGGATAATGGTATTCTGCATTGTAGCGTATCAAAAAGATATATCTTCGGCAATATTCGGCACAAAATGTTCCAAAATAATCGTATAGATCGAGGCTGTTCCAAAACCATCCGCTTCCTCTTCCAGCCAGTGATCGGGGCTCATAGATGGAACTATTTCCGGCTCCCTGCCCAGCGCCGCCTCAATCGTAAGGTCCGGATAGGGCGGATTTGTGTCGAACTTTCTGGTAAACCGGTACTGTCAGCCCTTGCGATTTCCACGCCGCTCTTTCAGCTTCAAACACGGTTATATCAATAGGCTGGCCGCCCTCCGGCGGTTTATCAGGCTCCGGATTTTCATTAACGGGTATCCCCTGTATCACAATGCCTGCGTAACTCATATTTCCCCCTTTTATGACTATGGGTTTAGGCGGCAGCGTACTTCCCCTGATACCTTCTTTAGGCAGCACCGTACTATAATAGGTCTCCGCCGGATATAGGTTGGCGAGGTAAATACACGGTTCGATAATTTCCACCGTATAGGCAGCCCCATCGCTGGTACTGAATGTAACCACATAGCCGGCGGCGTCCTGCTCATCTTCCTATTGCAGGCCGATAAGGTTTTGTTTTTCATCCGCCAACGGCTGCTGGTTCCGGGGGCTTTCGATATCTGGCGTAAGCGTCAAAGTCCCGCATGAAACTGAAAATACCGCCAGGATAAGGGACAATAGTTTTATGCTTATTATTTGTCTCCTTTGGTTTATTGCTTCGAGGCTGTTCCAAAACTAATTGACTCGCTAACGTTCCCGTCATAGCCGGGGGCACGGTTTTGGAACAGCCTCCTTCAATTCGGAATAGGATAAATTTACTATACATTGGACCAGCCTCACCGGTCAAAAAATTCATATCCCCCAGTGAAGGTTCATTAAAACACGGGAAACTACCGCCATTGGCGGTGGCCATATACTGATGGTTGTATCGTATATAGTAGTGGTATTTTTTCATCATGTTTTCTGAATCTCCACCGGGAAGAATCTGGCGTACCGCATTACGTTACGTCTCAATACAGGCTGCCGGGCGGCGGGCAATCCAGCGGGCGTCCGCTTCACCGGATTGCCGCGCCCGGCAATGTGCCGCGCGCCCGCATGACGGTATTGAACATGCGGTTTCTTCCTATCAAATTCACGGTAACTACGATAATATGGTTGTTAATCCGCTGTTTTATTGATAGTATTAATTCATGTTCGAGCCGAAAATAGTAGTCTTAAAGCCCGGGTATTTCGTGGCCTACAAGCCTCCCAGAATGCATTCGGTTTTTCTGAAGAAGCAGAAGAGTATGGAAGGCCGGGAGGAAACTCTGCTTGACTGGTGTTCCCGGCGGTACCCTGAAGTATTGGAGGTGGTAGGCCGGAATCCCTGGGAAGGGGGTATACTTCACCGGCTTGATTACGAGACCGAAGGACTTGTCCTGTTTGCCCGGACTCAGGAGGCTATGGATTCTTTTTTAGCCCAACAGCGGGATGGCAAGTTCAGTAAAACATATGGGGCTCTTTCCGCAGGCATGAAGGGACAATTACCGGGGTATCCCCCAAAACCCGTGATGGTAGCCTCCGCGTCCGCCGATGCTATTATCATTGAAAGCGGTTTTAGACCCTACGGGCCGGGAAGGGAAACGGTGCGGCCGGTGGTGCGTGCGAACATCCCCCGGGAAAAAATTTACCGGACCGGAATTCTCGCCGCAGAAAACATAAAGGGATTCACCGTGTTCACGGTGCGGATTCAGCGGGGGTTCCGGCACCAGATACGGTGTCACCTAGCTTGGATCGGCTTCCCCCTGGTAAACGACCCTCTCTACGGCGGCGAGACATGGAGGGCGTACACGCCCCTGGATATGCGGGAAGGAGAAGAGGGCGATTCTCTTCACCAGGTTCAGCCGTTTTTAGCCCTCAGAGCCCAGGGCATTTCCTTTGACGATCTTGATTCAGGAGAACGCCGGGAATATTCCCTTCCCCCTATCGTTCCGCCTCTTCTTTGAGCGCTATGGTTCGTATATCCGCGGCAAGATAAAAGGACCCGGTTCCCAAAGCGGGCAATCCGGCTTCCTGGTGGAGGGTCAGGAACTTTTTAACCGCCTCTTTAGGATCGGGAATGTAAAACAGAGCATCCCCGTCTTTGAATTCCCGAAACGCACGGTAAACCATTTCAGGATTGCTGGTCTTAAACGTCCCCGGAGAGGTGATGATGACCCGGGAGAAATGGGGCGCCAGGATGCGCGCCATAGCCCGGGCGTCCTTCTTTGCGGCGCAGCCGAAGAGGAGGATTCCGCCGCCGCCGTAAAGAGCGGTAAAGGTCTTGACACAGTATTCCGTACTTTTGGGGGTATGCGCACCGTCTATGATGAGGGGCGGAGAGTCCCTAAGCCGCTCAAACCGGGCGGGCAAGGCGAAGTCCCGCAGCCCTTCCTCTACCGCTTCCCGGCTGATGGCGGGGAAAGCCGTCTTTACCGCTAAAACCGCCAGGCCGGCGTTTTTCGCCTGAATTTCCCCAGGAATGGAGACGGCAAGCTCCAAGGGGGTAAAGAAAGGCTCCGGTTCCTTGAAACCGAGAATAAAGGAGGTCGTATTCCGGTCAAAGCGGATGCTCGTGATGTCTGCGGCCTCCGGGAAATACGCAAGGGGCGCCCCCTTGTCCGCTGCCGCCTTCCTGAAAATCTCCAGAGCTTCCGGGGACTGCTCCATGAGGATCAGGGGCCGTCCGGGTTTCACGATCCCGGCTTTTTCCCCGGCGACGGCGGCGATAGTCGTTCCCAAATACTCGGTATGTTCAAGCTCGATAGAAGTGATCACCGATACCAGGGGATCGACGATATTGGTGGCGTCAAGCCTGCCCCCCATGCCGGTCTCGACAACCATGACGCTGCATCCCGCACACCGGGCGCAGAGGAAGAAGTACATGGTCAGGAGCTCAAAGAAACTGGGTTCCTCCCCCTGGGGAAACGCGGGATCAAACAGGGCTGCCGCTTCTTTCCCACTTCCCGGCAAAACGCGGAGCAGTTCCCTCAGTTCTTCCCCGGCAGCAACGTAACAGGATTCCTCAAAAAAACCGCCGCCCAGGGCGACGCGCTCCCGGTATCCGGTTACATGGGGAGACGCATACCGGGCGGGTTTTTCGCCCCACTTTTCCAGCATGGCGGTAATCATTCCGGTTACGGACCCCTTTCCCTTTGAACCGGCTACATGGATAACCGGGGCGGACCTTTCAGGATGCCCCGCCATCTCAGCCAACAACTCCATCCGCTCCGGGCGGAAACTCTTTGAAGTCTGTCCCCGCCCCAGATTAATGAACCCTGAGAGCCAAGCAAAAACACCGGCGGAAGAAGAAAATGTATTCTGTATCATGGTTGGTTCCATCTGTAGTTTGCGGAATCATCCGGCGAATTGCAAGCCTTGGACCAGCCATAACAAGCAGTTTGTTGCGCTTCGCGCTTAAAATCTCAAAAAATCAACTGTAAGTAGAGGCTGGTCCAAAACCGTACTCCCGGTTATACCGGGAACGTTAGCGCACAGTCAATTCGTTTTGGAACAGCCTCAGTTTATATCCGGTCTTTAGTCTAAACATCCTGCCAGCAACCTGTTGCACTTACGGACTTTTGCATCAACAGTAACGCAAAAATCCCGATTAACCGGCGTACTACGGACCTTCGGTCCAACGGAATTTGCAGGGTAAAAAATTGTCTAATCACCGATTTTAAGCGCGAAGGACAATAAACTCCTAGGCGAAACTTCTTTTTCCGTGCTTTATTGCCGCTTTACAGATCTTACAGACTTTGACTTTTTGTTCACCAGCTTCTATTTCGTAGAGCAATTTGACGTTGCTCCGTTTACAGACTGGACAATCACCCCTGCCCCGGGAAACTAATTCCCGTAATCCTTTCCCTCTATGCGCTTTAGACATACTACCATTCCTCCCCGAATTATGAAGTCTTTGTTTTTTTAGCGGCGGCCTTCGGCTCCTTTTTTGCTTTCTTGTCCGCCTTTTCAATATCCAGATGATAGTCCACCAGTTCCAGAATGACTATTTCCGCCGCATCGCCATACCGTTCCCCAAGTTTGAGGATACGAGTATACCCGCCGGGTCTTTCCTTCATTCTGACTGCAATGTTAGTGAACAGCTTCGCAACGATTCCTTCATCAAAGAGACGGGTCGAAACAATACGCCGATTATGAACTGAATCAACCTTTGCCCGAGTAATAAGTTTCTCAGCGCTCCGCCTGATTTCCAGTGCTTTTGCCTTAGTAGTTTTGATTCGTTCATACCTAAACAGAGAAGTCACCATATTTCTATGTAGGGCTTTCCGATGAGCCGATGAACGTTCAAGGGGATTAAAGCCTCTTCTATGTTTCATCTTCTTCTTCCTTTTGCTGGGGTTGCTGAGAGGTAATCTTTACCGCATTCTTCAATATATTAAGATCGGTTATTCCAAGACCCAAATTCCATTCCTTGAGTTTTTCTTTGATTTCCTGAAGAGACTTTTTACCAAAATTACGAGTCTTGGTAATATCATCCTCCGTCTTCCGGGTCAATTCCCCAATAGTCTTAATATTCGCGTTTTTAAGACAATTAGAGGATCGCACGGACAGCTCCAGTTCCTCTACCGGGGTATTGAGTATCTGCCGGATCCGCTCATTCTCTTCATCTAAATCCTCATCAAACCCAAAGTTGTTTTCATCAAAATTGATAAAAACAGAAAAATAGTCTTTCGCAATCTTGGCGGCCTCAGCCAAGGCGTCGTCAGGACGCACGGTTCCATCAGTCCATATCTCAAGAATAAGCTTGTCGTAATCGTTGCGCTGACCAACCCGGGTAGGCTCTACCGCAAATTTTACCTTTTTGACCGGCGAAAAAATAGCGTCCATCGGAATGGTGCCAATAACTTCAACGTACTGTTCATTAACATCCGAAGGAATATAACCACGGTTCAGATCAATTTGAACTTCCAATTCGATATGAGCATCGTCCATTAAGGTCATAATATGCTGACCGATACTCATGACCGTAACTTCCCCGTACCGTTCAAAATCATTGCTTTTTACATCGCGGCTTCCCGACCATTCATAGACAAAAACAGACTGCTCTGTTTCCGGGGGGAGCCGCAGACGCATCTGCTTGAGATTATTAATAACCTCCAGGGTATCCTCAACAATATTCGGAATAGTCTCGAATTCACTGGAAACAACATGAGGAACACCACCAGCGTCATACGAAGTGATCTTAACTGCCGTAATCGCATATCCCGGAATTGAGGAAAGAAGCACCTTCCGTAACGTATTACCAACAGTAGTCCCAAATCCCGGCTCAAAAGGAGCGGCAGTGAACTTACCATAATTCGGTCTTAATTCACCATGCTCAAAATTGATACTTTTGGGACGTTTAAATCCTATAATCAGGTTCTTACGAGCCACAGGAACTCCTTACTTAGAATAATATTCAACGATCATCTGTTCTTTAATATCAGAAAGATCCGTTATATCATTACGTTGCGGAACAGCAAGAAATTTCCCCTTCATGCCATCAGGATCAAGATGAAGCCAGGGCATAACACCTGATTTGCCAAATTCCCTGAGGGCTTCTTTAATAACCACCAGATTCTTACTCGGCTCCTTTATTTCAATAATATCTTCCGGCCTGACTAAAAAAGAAGGAATGTTCACCCTCCTGCCATTTACCATGACATGACCGTGCAACACAAGCTGCCGGGCCTGACTCCGGCTTACCGCAAAACGCAACCGATACACTACATTATCCAATCTTCGTTCCAAAAGCATAAAAAGATTCTCACCGGTAATACCAGGCATACGCAACGCTCGCTCAAAAAACAGAAGAAATTGCTTTTCCTGCATACCATAAATACGCCGGAGTTTCTGTTTTTCTCTAAGCTGATGTCCATAATCCGACCGTTTACCCAAACGAGCCTTGGGGTCCTTACCTGGAGCAGGCCGTTTCTTATTAATCGAACATTTATCACTCTTACAACGTTCACCCTTGAGCATAAGCTTTTTCTGTTCCGCCCGGCATAACCGGCAGTCCGGTCCTATGTACCTCGCCATATTTCCCTCTCCCTTAGATACGCCTGGTTTTTCGCGGCCTGCACCCATTATGCGGGATAGGGGTAACATCGTTAATTGATTTTACTTTTATCCCCAGAGCGCCGAGCTGTCGTATCGCCGATTCCCGGCCAATACCCGGGCCTTTAACATACACGTGTACTTCCCGCAGTCCTACCTGTATGGCCTTCTGCGCCGCAGTTTCTGTAACGGTCTGAGCCGCAAAGGGAGTTGACTTCTTCGCTCCCCGAAACCCAAGCCCCCCGGAACTCGCCCAAGAAACAGCATTTCCCATAAGATCAGTAATAGTTACTATCGTATTGTTGAAGGTAGCCTGAATATACACATTCCCTTCATATACTGACTTTTTTTCCTTCCGCTTTTTATTTTTCGTATTAGCCGCCACGCTTTCCTCCGCTATTTCTTCTTCCCGGCAACAGTCTTCTTCTTGCCTTTCCGGGTACGAGCATTTGTCCGGGTCCGCTGCCCGCGCAAGGGCAGACCTTTACGATGTCTAAGACCCCGATAGCAGCCTATATCCATAAGCCGCTTGATATTGAGGGCTATTTCAGTCCGCAACCGCCCTTCAACCTTGTAATCATTTTCAATGAGCCGGCGCAGTTCATTAAGTTCTTCCTGGGTAAGATCATTAATAAGCCTGTGAGGATCAAGTTTGGCCTTTATACAGATCTCATCGGCGCTGGAACGGCCAATACCAAAAATATATGTTAACGCAATATTTACATGCTTATTCGGCAGATCAACCCCCGCAATACGTGCCATACCCTCTCTCCCTAACCCTGTTTCTGCTTATGCTTGGGATTCTGACAAATGATACGGATAATCCCGTTCCGCTTTATCACTTTACATTTATCGCAAATTGGCTTTACACTGGTTCGGACTTTCATCTCCACTCTCCCTTCTTTCAAACACTACGATCCCTGGGATAACTCCCACGAACAACACTTACATAAACCGGCAACTTTCAAATTAGCCGACGATTTCCTATTAAATCACACTTTCCCGCACTTTGCCAAGAGGGTGTCAAGGGGAAACTCCTCCCTATCGGCCTCCGTAAAACGTATCTTCCCCTCCGTTCCCGGCCCTTCTACAAATTCCGCCCCCGCAGGCGGCCTTTTTTGGTCAATCCACTATGATGATGCATCTTGAGAAGGGCCTCAACCTGGCTCATAGTATCCAGATCTACCCCCACCAAAATCAGCAATGACGTCCCGCCCATCAGATACGATATTGATGAGGGGAAATTGAACAGCCGCTGAATAATAGTCGGCAACACCGCGATAACCGCCAAGTACATTGAACCAGGTAATACAATGCGGTTCAGAATTTTAGTCAAGTATTCTTCTATCCGCTCCGTCCTGATACCCGGAATTGACCCGCCGTTCTCCCGGATGTTCTTGGCGATTTCTATGGGGTTCAGGCTCACCTGCGTATAAAAATACGCAAAAAAGACAATAAGCAAAACATACAGGACAGTATAAAGCAATCCCGAAGGACTCAGGGCCCTGGAAACCGCCGCGAGCCAGGCCACATTCCCGCCTATAGTTGAAGCAATTTGTAAGGGGAACGTCAAAATTGATGAAGCAAAGATAACCGGGATAACCCCTGAAGGATTAATTTTAAAGGGAATATAGGTACTCTGAGCGCCGTACATACGTCTGCCAACCACCCGCTTGGCATAATGAACCGGAATCTTACGCTGTCCCTGTTGTTCAAATACGACCAATGCTACCACCGCCACGAACATGACAAAAACCACTATCACAAAAACAAGATTGAGGTCGCCGTTCCGTACCCGGCCAAACAATTCCCACAGAGCTTGCGGAAGGCGGGCCACGATACCCGCAAAGATAAGCAAGGAAATCCCGTTTCCTATACCCCGTTTAGTAATCTGCTCACCCATCCACATAAGGAACATGGTTCCGGTAGTAACCGTGAGCATAGCGATCAAAGTAAAAGGAACCAACCCCATACTAAGGAGGTTATCTACACTTCGGGAAATACTTTGTGCATATTGAGTAACCGCGAAAGACTGGATAAGACAAACCGCCACCGTTCCCATCCGCTGATAGCTTTGTATCTTTTTTCTGCCCCCGTCTTCCTGAGAAATCTTCTTCAATTTAGGAAACACAATGAGCAGGAGCTGCATGATGATGGACATGGAGATGTACGGCATGATCCCCAGCATAAACACCGAAAAATTAGAAAACGCCCCACCGGCAAAGAAGTCAAGATAATCGACAATAGCATTTCCCGAATTCTGCTGAGAAAGGAAGTAGGCGTTTAATTCCCGGATGTTTATCCCCGGTATGGGTAAAACCGCACCCAACCGAAAAACAATCAACATCACCGCTGTGAAAAAAATACGCTCCCGCAGTTCTTTGACTCTAAAAATACCGACCAATGGATTAGCCATGCGACATTCCTCTAGCGTTTAGTTAAAGTGAAGGGGCATCCTGACCCTTATTTGCGGCGGCAACTATCCCACCAGCCTTTTCTATCTTTTCCTTAGCCGAATTCGATATAAAACCCACATTAAATTTGAGCTTCCTGGTAAATTTCCCATCCCCTAGAATTTTAGCCGGCGCCTGAAGCCGCTTAACAGCCCCTTCTTTCACCGTCCCTTTAATCAGGCCCTTCTGAATCAGCGAAACAGTATCCACCGTTTCACCATCCTCATACCGTTTCTCAATTTCTCCCAGATTCACTATCTGAAAAGTCTTTTTAAACGGGTAATTGGAGAACCCCCGCTGGGCAAGCCGCCGGTACAAGGGCATCTGCCCCCCCTCAAAACCCACATAGGTTTTGCCGCCGGAACGGGATTTCTGTCCTTTATTACCTTTACCCGCTGTAGTCCCGCGTCCGGAACCCTGCCCGCGGCCTACAATACGCTTCTGTTTATTTGCACCCTTGGGGGCATGTAAATCAAAACTATGCATTCACGAAACTCCCTTTCAAACCCTTTACGAGTTCAAAACATCTTCCACCGAAACCAGATGGGAAACGACCCGGATCATCCCTTCGATCACCGGAGTTGCCTCATGCTCCCTGAAGGACCCAATTTTCCGCAAACCCAAACAACGCACCGTAGCCCGCTGTTTAGGAAGGGATCCGCTTAGACTGCGGATCAGGCGGACTCTTATCTTCTTCGCCATATCTGCTACCCCCAGAGTTCCTTCAAAGATTTTCCCCGGTTCTTAGCGATTACCTTGGCATCCATGAGCTTGCTGATACAATTAAACGTCGCCTTTACTACGTTGTACTGACTCGAAGCCCCTATGGATTTGCTGAGTACGTCAGTCACCCCGCCGGCTTCCATTATGGCCCGTACCGCTCCACCCGCTATAATACCCGTCCCCGAACACGCCGGCTTGAGCAGAACCCGGGACGCCTTGAAAAGACCGGTAATCTCATGGGGAATGGTCCCATTCTTGACCGGAAGTTCCACCAAACTCCGTTTGGCTTTATCAATGCTTTTACGGATCGCTTCGGAAACATCATTAGCCTTCCCAAAGCCATACCCCACTTTACCCTTCCGATCTCCTACCACTGTCAGAGCGGAGAAAGAAAAGCGGCGGCCTCCCTTGACCACCTTGGCTGTCCGGTTAAGCTTTACCAGTTTTTCTACAAATTCCTTTTCTTTTTCAGAAAAATTCCTGTCTCTGTTCCTATCCCGCGAATGATCCATTCCGCCCCCTAGAACTGCAACCCGGCTTTCCGGGCGCCGTCGGCCAGCGCTTTCACGAGGCCATGATATAAATAGCCATTCCTATCGAAGACCACGGTAGCGATGTTCTTCTCCAGAAGCCTTTTTCCCATGATTTCTCCAAGCTGACCCGCTCCTTCCACCGTCCGCTTAATAGATTTAAGCTCCTTCTCCAGAGTAGAAGCCGATGCAATAGTATGCCCCTTGGAATCATCAATAACCTGAATCGACAAGGCCCGGTTACTCCGAACTACACTCATTCGCGGACGATCCGGGGTTCCTTTAATACGTTTACGGATATGAATCTTTCTTTTAAACCGCTTTCGGTCTTTTTCAAGCATCTTTCGAATCATAACGCCCCATCCTACTTTACACCCGATTTACCGACCTTCCGCCGGATATGTTCATCCTCATATCGTATCCCTTTCCCTTTATACGGCTCCGGCGGCCTGAGCTTTCGAACTTGAGATGCAAATTCGCCCACCCGCTGTTTGTCAATCCCGCCGATCACCACCTTCCCATTCGGCTCGACAGCTACTGTAAGCCCCTCAGGGATGCCGATGTATACATCCATCGAAAACCCAAGATTCATAACGAGGATATCCCCCCGGATTTCCGCCCGGTACCCAACGCCGGTAATTATCAGAACCTTAGAAAACCCCGCGCTTACCCCAATCACCATATTATTGAGGAGATTGCGATATAGTCCATGAAAAGCCTTCGTCTGCTTTTCCTCATTCACGCGGCCGACAGTAATTTCCTCACCCCGCGCCTCAAAAGTAACCACCGGATGGTACTTTTGGGTCAATTTCCCCTTAGGACCCGTCACAGTAATCACATCATCCTCAAAGGCAACTGTAACTCCCGCAGGGACCTTAACCGGAATTTTTCCAATTCTGGACATAACCCTTCCTCCAAGCCATACTCTGACAATACAACCGGTATGTTACCAGACAGTACAGATAATTTCACCGCCGACCTTTTTCTCGGCAGCCTTCTTCCCAGTAGTAACTCCCATCGATGTTGAAACGATCAGAGTTCCGTAGCCGTTATATACCCGCGGCATGTTTTTATAACCTGTATACACCCTGCGCCCGGGCTTTGAAACCTTCTCTATACCGTGAATTATAGGTCCGGTCTGTTCGTCATACTTCAAAAAAACCCGGATAGTATTCGTTCCGTCCTGGGTTACCTTTTTGAAATTCTTGATATACCCTTCAGTCTTCAAAATCTTAACAATTTCAAGTTTCAACTTAGAGGTAGGGATATCAACCTTTTCATGCTTTGCCATTCCGGCATTCCGGATTTTGGTCAGCATATCCGCGACGGGATCAGAAATGCTCATCCTACTTCTCCTACCTTACCAACTGGATTTTGTAACGCCCGGAATAAGCCCCTCGCTCGCAAGTTTCCGGAAACAAAGGCGGCACATTTCAAACTTTCGGAGGTATCCTCTGGGCCTTCCGCAAATACGGCACCGGTTCACCTTCCTGGTCTTATATTTAGGCATCCGCAATGCCTTTATAATCATCGCTTTTCTTGCCATACATACTCCTCCTATTTCCTAAAGGGCATACCGAACCTTGTAAGGAAAGCCTTTGCTTCCGTATCGGTCCGGGCGGTCGTCACAATTACCACATTGAGTCCGGCCACACGTTCAATTTTATCAAAGTCGATTTCTGGAAAAATGATCTGCTCAGTAATGCCCAACGAATAATTCCCATGGCCGTCAAAAGCGTTCTGGTTTACCCCGCGAAAATCCTTGACGCGGGGCAACGCTATATTTACCAGACGATCCAGAAACTCGTACATCATAGCCCCCCGGAGGGTAACCTTGGCCCCTATCTCCTGGCCGGTACGAATTTTAAAGTTAGCAATACTTTTCTTCGCCTTGGTTTTAACCGCTTTCTGCCCGGTAATAAGCGTAAGATCATTAATGGCCGCTTCCAAAAGCTTTTTGTTCTGAAGCGCTTCGCCTACCCCCATGCTGACGACGATCTTTTCCAATTTCGGGGTCTGCATAGGAGACTTATACCCAAATTCCTTAAACAGTTCAGGGGCAATCTGCTCCTTGTATATTTTCTTTAGACGCGGTTCGTAGTTTTTCATTATAATACTCCCCCGCATTTTCTACAGACCCTCACTTTAGCGTCACCCTCAAGCTTGTAACCTATCCGTGTGGGGCCGCACTTTTTACACACAATCATCAAATTTGAACTATGAAGAGGCGCCTCAATTTCGATGATTCCCCCGCGATCCTGCTGGTTCCGGCGTTTTTTCGCCTTCTTGACAAGATTAACGCCTTCTACCACAATCTGGTCCTTGTCCCGAAGGATTTTCAAAATCCGTCCCCGTTTCCCTTTGTTTTTACCCGTAATGACCTGGACGGTGTCTTCCTTCCTCAGTTTGAATTTATGCTGTACATTCGCTGACATAGTACCGCTCCTTCCTTCCGCCCGCCGCGAGTCCTCTGTAAAATAGAGATAAACTGAAGTTCATCATACTTTACAGTACCTCCGGAGCGAGCGATACGATCTTCATGAATTCCTTTTCCCGCAATTCCCGGGCAACCGGCCCGAAAATACGTTTCCCTTTAGGGTTCATGCTTGCATCAATGATAACGCAGGCATTATCATCGAACCGGATATATGTTCCATCAGGCCGCCGGTATTCCTTATGGGTTCGAACTACAACGGCCTTTTCAACTGAACCTTTCTTAATTGCAGACGTCGGCAAGGCATCTTTAACCGCCACCACAACTATATCGCCGATACCCGCGTATTTTCGCTTCGAACCGCCAAGAACTTTAATACACTGAACAATCTTAGCGCCTGAATTATCGGCTACATTCAGGAAGGTCTCTACCTGGATCATTATACTCTCCTTGTTGAACGCACGTACACCATCAACACAGTCAGGCGCTGCCGCGCACACGACCACTACCGCGCCCGTTCGACAACCGCCATAAGTTTCCAGCATTTTTCCCTGCTGATTGGACGACATTCAACAACACGAACCCGGTCGCCGATTTTGGCTTCATTAGTTTCATCATGGGCCTTGAGTTTCTTGACCCGCTTGACATATTTCTTATACAGGGGATGCAACGTCGTCGTCTCTACGGATACCACAATAGTCTTATCCATTTTGTCACTCTTCACAACGCCCACAAACTCTTTTTTCCCTTTTGCTTTAACCTGAATAACATCGTTATTCTTTGCCGCTTCTGCTCCCATACCAACTCCTCACTAGACCTTGCCCGCCGGCTTCTTATCGCTTTCAATCCTCTGCTTCAGGAATTCCCGGGCCTGCGCCTTTTCCTGAATACTGATAAGCGTATTGAGACGGGCTATCTGTCGGCGCATAACACGCTTCTGCAACGGGTTGTCCACATGACCAATCACTATTTGAAATCGGAGTTCCATGTACTTCCTGTTCATCTCCTCCCGTTTAACTCTAAGCTCCGGCAAGCTCAGATTCTTAAAAGAATTCTTCATATACTCTTCCTTTTATATCCTACTTACCCAGCGTAAAATCCGCACGAGCCACAAATTTAGTCTTTATAGGGAGTTTAGCCCCCGCTAAAATCATGGCTTCCTCGGCCAGAGTTTTATCGATACCGCCCAGCTCAAACATAACAGTCCCCGGCTTTACCACAGCGACCCAGTATTCAGGAGCGCCCTTCCCTTTACCCATACGAGTTTCCGCGGGTTTCTTGGAATAGGGCTTATCAGGGAAAATACGTATCCACAATTTCCCGCCCCGCTTGATATGCCGGTTCATAGCGATACGGGCAGCTTCAATCTGCCGGTTCGTAATCCACATACGATCCATAGCAACCAGACCATAATCGCCAAAAACAACCGTATTCCCCCGGGTTGCATTCCCCGGCATATTACCCCGCTGCACTTTCCGGTGCCTAACCCGTTTTGGACTCAACATACCTTAACTCCTCGCCGGGGCGCGTTCCCAGTCTCCCCGCTCACCATGATCCCGGTCATTACGCCGCTTCCTCACCAAGGCTCCGGCGTCTTCCTTCTGCTCTTTACCGTATTTCATCCCATTATAGACCCACACCTTGATACCGATAACGCCAAACGTCGTTTGAGCCTCTGCAAAACCATAATCTATATCCGCCCGCAAGGTATGCAGAGGAATACGCCCTTCTTTCGCCTCTTCGGTACGGGACATTTCAGCGCCCCCAAGTCGTCCCGAAAGCCTGACTTTTACGCCCTGCGCATTGCCCTTCTTGATGGCGTTGGCAATCGCCTGTTTCATAGTCCGCCGGAAAGAACCGCGGGCCAAAAGCTGACGGGAAATATTCTGAGCTACGATCTGAGCGTTGTTATCCGCATTCCGTACTTCCTTTATCTTAATCTGGATCTTTTTAGTAACATACTTTTGAAGCTCCTGCCCTATTTTCTCGATATTCGCGCCCTTCGCCCCGATGATAACCCCCGGACGGGCTGTATGAATAACAAGGGTGATCCGCTGAGGATGACGGATAATTTCCATTTCCGCAATATCCGCGCCCTTGGTTTCAGGCATTTTTGCAATAAGCTTCCTGAGCTTAATATCTTCATGCAGCGTATCGGCATATTCTTTGGGATCCACATACCACCGGGAAGCCCATGTCCTATTGACGCCTATCCGCAATCCAATCGGATTAACCTTTTGTCCCACCTTATTCCCCTGCCTTTGTCTTTACTCGTTTTTCAACAACCCCGGCTTTACCGGCTTCATCAATTACCACCGTAACATGACACAAGCGCTTCAAAAGCATATCCGCCCGGCCCCGGGCCCGGAACCACACCCGTTTCATCCGGGGGCCCTCATCGATCAACACTTCTTTGATATAGAGCATATCCTCAACCAACTGCTTGTTAATATTAAGCGCGTTGGATGCAGCGGACTTAACCGTCTTCCGCAGGATGCGAGCACCGCGATGAGGCATATTTTCCAGGAGCGATAAAGCCTCCGGATACGGCTTTCGGCGGATAAGTTTCGCCACCGGCCGAATCTTAAAAGGAGAAGCAATAAGATATTTCGTTACCGCCCGGTAACCGTCTTTCTTTTTTCCCGCCGCCATACCTTAACCCTTTCCCGCTTTTTTATCGGAACCCGCATGACCCCGGAATATCCGGGTGGGCGCGAATTCACCCAATTTATGCCCAACCAGATTTTCAGTGATATACACCGGTATCCACGTCTTGCCATTATAAACAGAAATCGTTCCGCCAACCATTTCCGGAATTATTGTAGAACACCGGGAATAGGTCTTGATCATACGCCGATCGCCGGCCTTGCTCATCTCCAGCACTTTCTTATAGAGAGTCTTCTCTATAAAAGGTCCTTTCTTAATAGATCGTGACACCCTGCGCTCCTACTTTTTCTTCCCCCGGCTTACGATAAACCGGGATGAAGGCTTGTGCTTATTCCGGGTCTTGTACCCTTTCGTCGGCTTCCCCCACGGGGTAACCGGATGTATACCCTTATTCTTCCCTTCACCGCCCCCGTGAGGATGATCAACCGGATTCATGGCCATACCGCGAACAGTGGGCCTGACGCCAAGCCACCGTTTGCGTCCGGCTTTTCCAAGCTGAGTGTTCATGTGGTCTTCGTTGCCCACGGTTCCTATAGTAGCGTAACACTTCTTAAAAATCATCCGCATCTCACCGGAAGGCAGTTTGAGCGTAACATAATCCCCTTCCTTGGCGGCTATCAATGCGCCCGTCCCGGCGGAACGAACAATTTGCCCTCCCCGCCCCAAGGTCATCTCCACATTGTGAACGGTAAACCCTAAGGGGATATTCTCCAGCGGCAAGGCGTTCCCCGTTTCTATCGGGGCCGCGGGGCCGCTTATAACTACCGCCCCCGTCTTCAAGCCCTTGGGGGCAAGAATATACCGCTTCTCGCCGTCAGCATAATTGATAAGAGCGATGTTAGAACTCCGGTTGGGATCGTATTCAATAGCAGCCACCTTGCCGGGAACACCCGCTTTATCACGTTTGAAATCAATCATACGATACAACCGCTTATGCCCGCCCCCTTTATGACGAACACTAATACGCCCCCCGGAATCCCGGCCCGCCCGCTCCTTTCTTCCTTCGGTCAGGGACTTTTCAGGTTTTACTTTCTTCGTTAATTCCGAATAATCCAGGCTTATCAATTGCCGCATACCAGCAGTAATAGGCTTATACGTTTTGATACCCATAGTTTTCCCTTACACTCCCTCGAAAAGGGCTATTTTTTCATCCTTGGGAAGACGGATTATGGCCTTCTTCCAGGATGAGGTATAACCCGCCTTATACCGCTGACGTTTAGGCTTTCCACCAACTACCAATACCGTGCAGGAAACCGGATGGACATTGAAAAGCCGGCGAACCGCTTCCTTAATCTGAATCTTCGTCGCGGAAGGATCAACCTTAAAAACGTACTTCCCTTCCTCCCGCAAGGTATTAGCTTTTTCCGACAATACCGGTTCTATAAGAACCTTTTCATAGACGATCATTCAGCGGCCTCCTCATGTACATCCCCTGACGCTTCACCCGGGCCGTAAAAAGCGTTTAAGTTCTTCGCGGCGGTTTCGAGCATAATGACCCGGCGGCCATAGAAGAGGTCATGAGCCCTCAGCCGGTTATATGAAAGGAAACTCAGCCACGGAATATTAGCCCCCGCCCGCTTCACCATGCCGTCGTCGTCTTTGAGGATGACAACAGTCCGCTCTTCCGGGCCAAAATTCTTCAATATTCCCGCAAGATCCCTGGTTTTTCCCGAATCCACCGAGAAATCTTCCACAATTTTCAACATATCGCTTTGCGCCTTCAAACTCAGAATCGTCTTGAGGGCAAGCCGTTTTGCCTTTTTCGGAATCGAATAAGAAAAATCACGCGGCTTGGGGCCAAACACCGTACCGCCGCCGACCATAACAGGAGACTTCTTATCACCCCGGCGCGCCCTGCCCGTACCTTTCTGCTTATAAGGCTTGGCATTGGAACCATGGACTTCCCCCCGGTCCCGGGTACTGGCGGTTCCCAGCCGCTTATTGGCAAGCTCATTCTGAATAGCATACCAGATAACGTCTTCGTTCATCGGAAGCCCGAATACGGCATCGTCCAGCTCTACGCTTCTCAATTCCTTGCCACTAATAGAATATACTGTCCGATTCATCACATTCCCCATTCTTTAAGCACAGGCGCCCTACTTCTTTACCGCAACCCTGACTATCACAATCCCCTTGTTAATTCCGGGAACCGCACCGCGAACCATAATAAGCTGTTTTTCACAATCCAATTTAACAACCCGCAGACTGAGCACCGTGGTCTTTTCCCGCCCCATGCGCCCGGGCAGTTTAACATTCTTAAAAGTACGGCCCGGATACGTTGACTGACCGGTCGATCCGGGCTCCCTGTGAAATTTGGAACCATGTGTACGACGTCCGCCTCTGAAACCCCACCGCTTCACAACGCCCTGGAAACCTTTCCCCTTAGAAACGCCGGTAACATCCACATACCGGACCCCTTCAAAAAGCTCCACTCCCAAGGAATCGCCAACAGCGTACTCTTTCTCAAAATCCCGAAATTCCTTAAGCCGCTTCTTGGGCGCAACAGCTTCCGGAAACTGCCCGGCATACGGCTTAGTCGCCCTGCCCTTCTTTAACTCATCAACTCCCACGACCACCGCGGAATAACCGTCCCGCTCGGGAGTCTTCTGCGCAACGACAACATTCGGGTCAATACGAATCACCGATACCGGAACCAGATTCCCCTTATCGTCAAAGATCTGCGTCATACCAATTTTCTTGGCCAAAAGACCTACCATGACTTCTCCATAATACGGCACGCTATCCTTACGGGCTTCAGGGTTCTATACCCTCAAACCCGCGGGTTCCAGGACCGTCTGCCAAAATTACAACAAACCACAGGGTTTACTGCTTTATCTCAACATCCACACCGGCAGGCAGTTCAAGCTTCATAAGAGAATCCATTACTTCGGCGGAAGGGCTAATAATATCAATCAACCGTTTATGGGTCCGCATCTCAAACTGCTCACGGGACTTCTTATTCACATGAGGCGAACGAAGCACCGTAATTTTATTAAAACGGGTCGGCAACGGGATAGGACCGGTAACCTTAGCCCCCGCTTTCTGAACCGTTTGAACAATAGACTTCGCACTCTGGTCTATCAATTCCACATCAAAACCACGCAACCGCACGCGAATTCGTTCCTTAGCCATTATTCCTCCAGAGACAATTCCCTTCTTCAGCGCTATGCCGCACGACAAGAAACCCGGCGGTTTATTCCGGCCCCGCCGAAATAAACCGCGCTGACAAACAGAAATTACTCAATGACTTCGGTAACCTGACCGGAAGCAACTGTTTTACCGCCCTCGCGGATAGCAAAACGAAGCCCTTTCTCCATGGCGACAGGATGAATCAACTCACCGATAATCTCCGTATTATCCCCCGGCATAACCATTTCCTTGCCCTCCGGAAGTTTAACCGTCCCTGTGATATCCGTCGTACGGAAATAGAACTGCGGCCGGTACCCGGTAAAGAACGGACTATGCCGCCCCCCCTCTTCCTTGGAAAGACAATAAATCTGTCCTTTAAACTTGTTATGGGGGGTAATCGAACCCGGTTTAGCCAAAACCTGCCCGCGCTCGACTTCCTTCTTGTCTATACCCCGCAACAGGGTCCCAACATTATCACCAGCCTGAGCTTCTTCCAATAATTTATTGAACATCTCTATGCCGGTTACCACCGTCTTCTTCGTGGGCCTGATACCAACGATCTCAACATCTTCGTTCAGCTTGAGCACCCCCCGATCCACCTTACCAGTAACAACCGTTCCGCGGCCAGGAATAGTGAAGACATCTTCAATGGGCATAAGGAACGGCTTATCACTGTCCCGCACAGGGTCAGGAAAGTAACTGTCCATAGCGTTCAAAAGCTCCTGGACACATTCAGTATCAGTGTTTTCAGCGCCGCTATTAAGGGCTTCCATAGCCTTGAAAGCGGAACCCTGAATAATAGGAATCTCATCGCCCGGGAACCCGTTAGCCCTCAAAACATCCCGAATCTCTTCTACAACCAGCTCCAAAAGCTCAGGATCATCCACCAAGTCCACTTTGTTCAGGAAAACAATAATGCTGGGAACGCCAACCTGGCGAGCCAAAATTATATGCTCCCGAGTCTGCGGCATGACCGAATCCGGAGCGGAAACAACCAGAACCGCCCCGTCCATCTGAGCGGCGCCGGTGATCATGTTTTTAATGTAATCGGCATGTCCAGGACAGTCGATGTGGGCATAATGCCGCTTTTCAGACTGATATTCCAAATGCCGGGTGTTGATTGTGATACCACGGGCTTTTTCTTCCGGCGCATTATCAATATCGTCAAATTTCATAATCTTATCACCATAGTGCTTACCACAGTACATAGTGATAGCCGCCGAAAGCGTGGTCTTTCCATGGTCAACGTGACCAATGGTTCCAACATTCATGTGGATTTTCGTTCGATTGAACTTATCTTTCGCCATTCCGTCCTCCTAACATTTTAGGCACACTCTATTCATAACGACTACTCGTCATTCGATGCAGCATAAAATCAGTTTATGTATAACACAACGCGCTACACACATCCTTCCTGCAATTCAAACACGTCTAAAAAAATTCTATATTATTATGAGAAATAAGAGGTAACACTATGAAAGGCGATCATGAAGGACACCGCCTTCCGCACATTATCGCGCTTAAATATCATGTTCCACCTGTCTCATCACTGTTATCAAACGATGCAAACTGCTTTCCAGCAACCGCTATCGTCCTCATCCCCCAATGATCGGTTTGGAATGCCGGCGTTTCCACCGGATAAACTTTCAAATACCGATAAACCCATCCAGCCCTAAAAAAGGGACCGGATTCTCATTTACACCTTACCACCGGTAATGAGCAAACGCCTTATTAGCCTCCGCCATTCTATGAGTATCTTCCTTCTTCTTGAAGGCCGTACCCGTATTATTATACGCATCCCACAACTCCGCCGAAAGCCGCTCTCCCATACCGCGGCCTGAACGGGATCGGGCGGCATTAACAATCCACCGCATGCCCAACGCTTCCCGCCGGGATTCCCGAATTTCAATCGGCACCTGATAGGTAGCGCCGCCGACCCGCCGGGATTTTACCTCGACAACCGGCTTGATATTATCAACCGCCTTGAGAAACACCTCCAGGGGCTCCTTATCCGATTTCACCCGCAGGGCGTCCAACGCGCTATATACAATGCGCAACGCAACAGAGCGTTTTCCTTCCCACATCATACGATTAACGAATTTAGAAAGCACTACGCTGTTATACTGGGGATCCGGTAAAATCCCCCGGTCTACTGTTTTCTTTTTCCGTCCCATTTCCTAATCCTTACGCCTTCGGCCGTTTAGCGCCGTATTTAGACCGGCTCCGCTTGCGATCTTCAACACCAAGCGTATCCTTAGCGCCCCGGATAATATGATACCGAACCCCGGGGAGATCCTTAACCCGACCGCCCCGCACCAGGACCACCGAGTGTTCCTGGAGGTTATGACCAATTCCAGGAATATACGCGGTTACTTCGGTTCCATGGGAAAGACGAACACGAGCCACTTTCCGCAAAGCCGAATTCGGCTTTTTGGGGGTAACCGTCATAACACGAGTACACACCCCTCTCTTTTGGGGGCAAAATTGAAGCGCCGGCGACTTCGTTTTAGAACCGACCTGCCGCCGTCCGAAACGAACCAACTGGTTAATTGTAGGCATATACTAAAAACTCCCTAAAGGGTTATATCCCAAAATTCACAACGGAAATACAGA